>NZ_JAKTHX010000040.1:0-175191 GCF_027854635.1 Acinetobacter sp. AOR43_HL | reverse complement strand
CTGATTGATTAATCGAAATAATTTTCATTGATTGATTGGTTTAAATTACTCGAAGTTTATTTGAGCGAAATTTAAGTCAGTAATTGATGAGCCAGAATTGGCACCTTGTCTTTAAATAAGGTGCAAAATGATTTTAACTGAAGAGTTTGATCATGGCTCAGATTGAACGCTGGCGGCAGGCTTAACACATGCAAGTCGAGCGGAGAGAGGTAGCTTGCTACTGATCTTAGCGGCGGACGGGTGAGTAATGCTTAGGAATCTGCCTATTAGTGGGGGACAACATTTCGAAAGGAATGCTAATACCGCATACGTCCTACGGGAGAAAGCAGGGGATCTTCGGACCTTGCGCTAATAGATGAGCCTAAGTCGGATTAGCTAGTTGGTGGGGTAAAGGCCTACCAAGGCGACGATCTGTAGCGGGTCTGAGAGGATGATCCGCCACACTGGGACTGAGACACGGCCCAGACTCCTACGGGAGGCAGCAGTGGGGAATATTGGACAATGGGCGCAAGCCTGATCCAGCCATGCCGCGTGTGTGAAGAAGGCCTTATGGTTGTAAAGCACTTTAAGCGAGGAGGAGGCTACTTTAGTTAATACCTAGAGATAGTGGACGTTACTCGCAGAATAAGCACCGGCTAACTCTGTGCCAGCAGCCGCGGTAATACAGAGGGTGCAAGCGTTAATCGGATTTACTGGGCGTAAAGCGCGCGTAGGCGGCTAATTAAGTCAAATGTGAAATCCCCGAGCTTAACTTGGGAATTGCATTCGATACTGGTTAGCTAGAGTGTGGGAGAGGATGGTAGAATTCCAGGTGTAGCGGTGAAATGCGTAGAGATCTGGAGGAATACCGATGGCGAAGGCAGCCATCTGGCCTAACACTGACGCTGAGGTGCGAAAGCATGGGGAGCAAACAGGATTAGATACCCTGGTAGTCCATGCCGTAAACGATGTCTACTAGCCGTTGGGGCCTTTGAGGCTTTAGTGGCGCAGCTAACGCGATAAGTAGACCGCCTGGGGAGTACGGTCGCAAGACTAAAACTCAAATGAATTGACGGGGGCCCGCACAAGCGGTGGAGCATGTGGTTTAATTCGATGCAACGCGAAGAACCTTACCTGGCCTTGACATAGTAAGAACTTTCCAGAGATGGATTGGTGCCTTCGGGAACTTACATACAGGTGCTGCATGGCTGTCGTCAGCTCGTGTCGTGAGATGTTGGGTTAAGTCCCGCAACGAGCGCAACCCTTTTCCTTATTTGCCAGCGAGTAATGTCGGGAACTTTAAGGATACTGCCAGTGACAAACTGGAGGAAGGCGGGGACGACGTCAAGTCATCATGGCCCTTACGGCCAGGGCTACACACGTGCTACAATGGTCGGTACAAAGGGTTGCTACCTAGCGATAGGATGCTAATCTCAAAAAGCCGATCGTAGTCCGGATTGGAGTCTGCAACTCGACTCCATGAAGTCGGAATCGCTAGTAATCGCGGATCAGAATGCCGCGGTGAATACGTTCCCGGGCCTTGTACACACCGCCCGTCACACCATGGGAGTTTGTTGCACCAGAAGTAGCTAGCCTAACTGCAAAGAGGGCGGTTACCACGGTGTGGCCGATGACTGGGGTGAAGTCGTAACAAGGTAGCCGTAGGGGAACCTGCGGCTGGATCACCTCCTTAACGAAAGATTGACGATTGGTAAGAATCCACAACAAGTTGTTCTTCATAGATGTATCTGAGGGTCTGTAGCTCAGTTGGTTAGAGCACACGCTTGATAAGCGTGGGGTCACAAGTTCAAGTCTTGTCAGACCCACCATGACTTTGACTGGTTGAAGTTATAGATAAAAGATACATGACTGATGATGTAAGCTGGGGACTTAGCTTAGTTGGTAGAGCGCCTGCTTTGCACGCAGGAGGTCAGGAGTTCGACTCTCCTAGTCTCCACCAGAACTTAAGAGAAGTTCGGATTACAGAAATTAGTAAATAGAGATTTAGATCTTGGTTTATTAACTTCTGTGATTTAAGTATCACGGTATTAAGCATGACCTGACGAAGGTATGTTTATTCATTAACAGATTGGCAAAATTGAGTCTGAAATAAATTGTTCACTCAAGAGTTTAGATTAAGCAATTAATCTAGATGAATTGAGAACTAGCAAATTAACTGAATCAAGCGTTTTGGTATATGAATTTAGATTGAAGCTGTACAGTGTTTAAGTGCACAGACAACAGATAGTAGCGATGAAGAATCGCACGGACAACACTCACTTGTAGGTGTTGACGACTGTTTGGGGTTGTATAGTCAAGTAATTAAGTGCATGTGGTGGATGCCTTGGCAGTCAGAGGCGATGAAAGACGTGATAGCCTGCGAAAAGCTCCGGGGAGGCGGCAAATATCCTTTGATCCGGAGATTTCTGAATGGGGGAACCCACCTACTTTAAGGTAGGTATTGCAACATGAATACATAGTGTTGCAAGGCGAACGAGGGGAAGTGAAACATCTCAGTACCCTTAGGAAAAGAAATCAATTGAGATTCCCTCAGTAGCGGCGAGCGAACGGGGATCAGCCCATTAAGTTATGTGTGTTTTAGTGGAACGCTCTGGGAAGTGCGAACGTAGAGGGTGATATTCCCGTACACGAAAGGGCACACATAATGATGACGAGTAGGGCGAGGCACGTGAAACCTTGTCTGAATATGGGGGGACCATCCTCCAAGGCTAAATACTCCTGACTGACCGATAGTGAACCAGTACCGTGAGGGAAAGGCGAAAAGAACCCCTGTGAGGGGAGTGAAATAGATCCTGAAACCGCATGCATACAAGCAGTGGGAGCACCTTCGTGGTGTGACTGCGTACCTTTTGTATAATGGGTCAGCGACTTATATTCAGTAGCGAGGTTAACCGTATAGGGGAGCCGTAGAGAAATCGAGTCTTAATAGGGCGTTTAGTTGCTGGGTATAGACCCGAAACCAGGCGATCTATCCATGAGCAGGTTGAAGGTTGGGTAACACTAACTGGAGGACCGAACCCACTGTCGTTGAAAAGCCAGGGGATGACTTGTGGATAGGGGTGAAAGGCTAATCAAGCCTGGTGATAGCTGGTTCTCCCCGAAAGCTATTTAGGTAGCGCCTCGGACGAATACCATAGGGGGTAGAGCACTGTTTCGGCTAGGGGGTCATCCCGACTTACCAAACCGATGCAAACTCCGAATACCTATGAGTACTATCCGGGAGACAGACTGCGGGTGCTAACGTCCGTAGTCAAGAGGAAAACAATCCAGACCGCCAGCTAAGGCCCCAAAATCATAGTTAAGTGGGAAACGATGTGGGAAGGCATAGACAGCTAGGAGGTTGGCTTAGAAGCAGCCACCCTTTAAAGAAAGCGTAATAGCTCACTAGTCGAGTCGGCCTGCGCGGAAGATGTAACGGGGCTAAAACTATGTGCCGAAGCTGCGGATTTGACATTAGTCAAGTGGTAGGGGAGCGTTCTGTAAGCCGATGAAGGTGTATTGAGAAGTATGCTGGAGGTATCAGAAGTGCGAATGCTGACGTGAGTAACGACAAAACGGGTGAAAAACCCGTTCGCCGAAAGACCAAGGGTTCCAGTCCAACGTTAATCGGGGCTGGGTGAGTCGACCCCTAAGGCGAGGCCGAAAGGCGTAGTCGATGGGAAATTGGTTAATATTCCAATACTTCTGTGTAATGCGATGAGAGGACGGAGAAGGTTAAGTCAGCCTGGCGTTGGTTGTCCAGGTGGAAGGATGTAGGTATGTATCTTAGGCAAATCCGGGGTACTCTATACTGAGATCCGATAGCAAGCTGTACTTGTACAGTGAAGTGGCTGATACCATGCTTCCAGGAAAAGTCTCTAAGCTTCAGTTACACAGGAATCGTACCCGAAACCGACACAGGTGGTCAGGTCGAGTAGACCAAGGCGCTTGAGAGAACTCTGCTGAAGGAACTAGGCAAAATGGTACCGTAACTTCGGGAGAAGGTACGCTGTTGTTGGTGATGGAACTTGCTTCCTGAGCTGACGACAGCCGCAGAAACCAGGCCGCTGCAACTGTTTATTAAAAACATAGCACTCTGCAAACACGAAAGTGGACGTATAGGGTGTGATGCCTGCCCGGTGCTGGAAGGTTAATTGATGGGGTTAGCGTAAGCGAAGCTCTTGATCGAAGCCCCAGTAAACGGCGGCCGTAACTATAACGGTCCTAAGGTAGCGAAATTCCTTGTCGGGTAAGTTCCGACCTGCACGAATGGCATAATGATGGCGGCGCTGTCTCCAGCAGAGGCTCAGTGAAATCGAAATCGCTGTGAAGATGCAGTGTACCCGCGGCTAGACGGAAAGACCCCGTGAACCTTTACTGCAGCTTGACACTGAACTTTGACCTTACTTGTGTAGGATAGGTGGGAGGCTTTGAAGTTGGAACGCTAGTTCCAATGGAGCCGTCCTTGAAATACCACCCTGGTAATGTTGAGGTTCTAACTCTGTCCCGTTATCCGGGACGAGGACCGTGTCTGGTGGGTAGTTTGACTGGGGCGGTCTCCTCCTAAAGAGTAACGGAGGAGTACGAAGGTGCGCTCAGCGTGGTCGGAAATCACGCGTAGAGTATAAAGGCAAAAGCGCGCTTAACTGCGAGACCCACAAGTCGAGCAGGTACGAAAGTAGGTCTTAGTGATCCGGTGGTTCTGTATGGAAGGGCCATCGCTCAACGGATAAAAGGTACTCTGGGGATAACAGGCTGATACCGCCCAAGAGTTCATATCGACGGCGGTGTTTGGCACCTCGATGTCGGCTCATCTCATCCTGGGGCTGAAGCAGGTCCCAAGGGTATGGCTGTTCGCCATTTAAAGAGGTACGCGAGCTGGGTTTAGAACGTCGTGAGACAGTTCGGTCCCTATCTACCGTGGGCGCTGGAAATTTGAGAGGATCTGCTCCTAGTACGAGAGGACCAGAGTGGACGAACCTCTGGTGTACCGGTTGTGACGCCAGTCGCATCGCCGGGTAGCTATGTTCGGAAGGGATAACCGCTGAAAGCATCTAAGCGGGAAGCCTACCTCAAGATAAGATTTCCCTAGGAATTTATTCCTCTAAAGAGCCGT
The DNA here is from genome assembly GCF_027854635.1 of Acinetobacter sp. AOR43_HL. NCBI lineage: Bacteria > Pseudomonadati > Pseudomonadota > Gammaproteobacteria > Moraxellales > Moraxellaceae > Acinetobacter > Acinetobacter sp. AOR43_HL. The sequence goes on along the minus strand of NZ_JAKTHX010000040.1, from coordinate 170,096 downwards.
TCGAGACTAGGACGTTGATAGGTTGGATGTGGAAGCATAGTGATATGTGAAGCTGACCAATACTAATTGCTCGTGAGGCTTGACTATACAACACCCAAGCAGTTGTATATGAAGCATCAATCGATTCATAAACATGCAAAGCAACTTGATTTAGTTAAACACTTAGCTAAAATGAACAAAATCAGATCCAATCAGCCCATCTGTAAAGATTTGGAAAACGCAACGTATCACACAGTGAATAAAACGAAGCAAGTATCCATACCAGTTGTGCTGGCGACCATAGCAAGAGTGAACCACCTGATCCCTTCCCGAACTCAGAAGTGAAACCTCTTAGCGCTGATGGTAGTGTGGGGTTACCCATGTGAGAGTAAGTCATCGCCAGCTCATTATTCTAAACACCCCCGTTCTAACGAATGGGGGTGTTTTTTTATTGGGCGGAATTTAATTTTTAATAAAAGATAGATCCAAAATTAGATTTGTATTCTGGCTGTATTCTATGAATATAATGATGAACTTTATTATTTTTGGGTACGTCCATGAAGATCAATTCTTTCTCTCCAATACCTGAAGATGATGAAGAGCTATCTTTGCCTGTATTGATTTATTGGGCATCTCTAGGTGATATCGATCAAATAAAAGAATTACTAATAGAGGGAGAAGATCCTAATCAGACAGATGATGAGGGATATAGTGCTCTACAAGCAGCTGCTGAAAATGATCATTTAGAGGTAGTAAAGCTCTTAGTTGAAAAAGGTGCACATGTCGCTTACAAAAGTGAATACACAGCATTAGAGCTTGCAGAAATGGCAGGTAATACTGATGTAGTGGAGTATTTAAAGAGTTTATAAAATTAAAGGCCTCTTTTGTTTAGAAAAGAGGCCTTTTGTTCAATTAAGACAAATGATATTTCTGTAGTTTCTCAACAATGGATTGAAGACCTTTTACTTCAAACTCATTAGCTTCGAATTTTTCATCTTTATTACGTTTAAATATATCTCTTATCTCTATTACAGCGTTGGGGTCAATAATACTTAAACTTGAGGTGACTTGACGTATTTGGCTAATAGAGCGAGAGCCATTTGTTGAACCATAACCAATAAATGCAGCAGGTTTACCACCCCATTCCTTACCGATATAATCAAGTGCATTTTTTAAAGCTGGGCTGTAACCATGGTTGTATTCTGGGCTAATAAAGATAAATGCGTCTGCTTGAGCAATTTTGTCTGCCCATTCTTGTTGTTTAGGTTGATCATAAATCCCGGTAGCAGGTGGGTGAGAGCCTGAAAATAACGGTAAATTCCACTCTTTTAAATCAATTACTTCTGTCTGAAAATCTTCTAGATTAAATGATTGAATTGTGGATTCTAGCCAATTGGCAACTTTAATTGCTGTACGTCCTTCACGAACACTTCCTACGATAATATAGACCAGCATGTATTTTTCCTAAGAATTTTTATCTTTATAACTTAATTCATTCTATAGGTGGGAGAGAATATAGAATTTGTAAGGATTCTTATGTCACTAATAAAAATTAAATCATAAAAAAGCCCTCATTTAGAGGGCTTTTTTATTTACATTAGCTTAATGCCTTGTTGGCCTTCAGGAGTAACCTTAAATATTTCTACTTCAAAGGTAATATTTTTCCCAGCTAATGGGTGATTAAAATCTATTTCTGTAATGTCATCATTAACTGATTTTACTACACCGAATAAGGTGGTTTTTGCCTTATCTTCAAATTCGATCATGTGACCAGGAATAGGGCGTTGTTCAAACTTAACTGTATCGAAAGTTTGAATATTTTCTGGATTCCACGGACCAAAAGCCTCTTCTGGTGGAAGGTGTACTGTACGGCGGTCACCTGCACGTAAACCGAATAATGCTTTTTCGAAACCTGGTAAAAGGTTTCCGTCACCAATAGTCAGACTAACTGGCTCTTCACGGCTACGTGTATTGTCAATTTCTACACCATTTTCGATAGCTACAGAAAAGTGTAGGTCGACTTTAGAGCCTTCTTGGATACGAATTTCTTCGTTAGGTTGAATAATTTCGGTCATATTATGCATCCGAATTTTGGTTACGTTGCTTCTCAAGGAAGAATGTATCAATGAGTAGCAAAATTGTACCTAGAGTGATGGCACTGTCCGCAATATTAAAAGCTGGAAAGTGATGATTTTGGTAATAAACATGAATGAAATCGACCACATAACCTAGGGTAATACGGTCAATTAAATTGCCTAAAGCTCCACCTAAAATTAAAGCGATGGCTACAGGTAGCACCACCATTTTTTTGGGCATACGCATTAACCAAAATACAAAAAGTATTGAAACTAAGCCCGCTAAAGATGTGAAGAAATAGCGCTGCCATCCTCCCGCATCAGATAAAAAGCTAAAAGCTGCACCATAGTTATGCAATAGTGTCCAGTTTAAAAATGGAAGTACAGGTACAGGATCTGCATAGTTTAGATGTGTACTCGCAATCCATTTTGTCCATTGATCCAATACAATGGCAAGGACTGAAAGTCCAAGCCAAATCAGATTATGTGGATAAAACTGGAATAAGCCTTTTTTAGCTTGTGAATTAGGCATATTTTCTCACTTCGCCACGACCAGTGACGTTCACAATACAACGACCACATAAACCAGGATGATCGGCATGTGTATTTACATCTGGAAGGACGTGCCAGCAACGTGCACATTTTTCACCTTCAGCTGCAGATATTTGTACACGTAAGCCTTCCATTTCAGTTGCTTCACCTTGCTCAGCAAATGGATGTACTACTACTTGCGAAGTAATAAGAACAAAACGGAGTTCATCAGCCAGTTGGTTTAAAACTGTTTGTAATGATTCACTTGCCCAAAGTTCAACTTTGGCTGAAAGATTACTGCCGACAAGTTTAGCGTTACGCGCTGCTTCAATCTGTTTATTTACTGCAGATTTTACGCTAATCAATGTTTGCCAATCTTCTTCAGAAAGCAAGTTTGCTTTTGATGAAACAGGCAAGTCATACCATTCTGATGTAAATACATACTTTTCAGTTTGTTCTGGAATCAGTGGCCAAGCTTCTTGAGCGGTAAAGCTTAAGATTGGGCTCATCCAACGGATAAATGCTTGGACAATATGATAAAGCGCTGTTTGTGCAGAACGACGTGCCTGAGAATCTGCTTTAGTGGTGTATTGACGGTCTTTGATAATATCTAGGTAGAAACCACCTAAATCATTAATACAGAAGCTTGTTAACGCACTACACACCACATGGAAGTTCATTTCTTCATAGGCAGTGATAATGGTTTGTTGTACTTCATTCGCACGCTGTAAGATGTATTGATCTAGAGCGATAAGGTCATCTACGTCCAGAGCATCAGTACTTGGTTTGAAACCATTTAGGTTCGCAAGCAAGAAGCGTAGGGTATTACGAATACGGCGATAGCTATCACTTACACGGCTAAAGATTTCTTTCGATGCTGCGATTTCATAACGGTAGTCGCTAGACGCTACATATAGTCGTAAACCATCTGCACCAAGCTGTTTGATGATTTCTTCAAGCGGGATATAGTTGCCTAAAGATTTCGACAATTTACGACCGTTTTCGTCCACTGTAAAACCATGAGTTAACAAGGCTTTATATGGCGCACGATTGTGAATTGCCATAGATGTTAATAAAGAAGATTGGAACCAGCCACGGTGTTGGTCTGAACCCTCTAAATATAAGTCAGCAGGGCTTTCTAATTCATCACGTTGCTCAAGTACAGCGTAATGCGTTGTACCAGAGTCGAACCATACATCGAGTGTATCGCGAACAGCGTTATATTGTTCAGCATCTTCACCGATGAAGTCTTTTGCTTCACGTTTGAACCATGCTTCGATGCCTTCTTCTTCGATCAGTTGAGCAACTTCTTCGATGAGTTCAGGTGTACGCGGGTGTAATTCGTTCGTATCTTTATGAACGAAGAATGGAATTGGAACACCCCAAGTACGTTGACGTGAAATACACCAGTCCGGACGACCTTCGATCATTGATTCAATACGGTTTTTACCCCAGTTCGGTACAAACTCGATATCATTTTCAATGGCATTAAGCGCACCTTCACGTAAACCTTTTTGATCCATGCTAATGAACCATTGTGGTGTAGCACGGAAAATAATTGGAGTCTTATGGCGCCAGCAGTGTGGGTAACTGTGTTTAATTGGCTGATGAGCCCATAAACGGCCTACAGCACCCAAAGCTTCAATAATCTTTGGATTGGCTTTATAGATGTGCTCACCAGCATAGATTGGAGCAGTTGGAAGATAAACACCGTTACCACCTACTGGGTTATCTACTTTAAGGTTGTATTGAAGACCTACTTTATAGTCGTCTGCACCGTGGCCAGGCGCTGTATGTACGGCACCTGTACCGCTTGTTGCGATAACGTGTTCACCTAAAATAACCGGAACTTGACGATCAGTAAGTAAAGGGTGTTGTAGGGTAAGGTTTTCAAGAGCCGAACCAGTAAAATCAGCTAAAACAACTGGGTTTTCAAGCTTGTAACGCTCAATCGCTGAAGCTACTAAGTCTTTAGCAAGAATGAAGTTTTGCTTACCGCGCTCAGTTGTCACTTGCACCAATTGATATTCAATTTCGGCATGCAACGCAACGGCTTGGTTAGCTGGTAATGTCCATGGTGTAGTGGTCCAGATCACGATATCTGTCGGATCTTGAACTTCTACGTTTAAACGGACACTTAAATCTTTGAGATCGACAACGCCAAAACCAACGTCAATTGCGTCAGATTTTTTATCTTCGTATTCAACTTCTGCTTCAGCAAGAGCTGAACCACAGTCCATACACCAGTTCACTGGCTTTAAGCCTGGCTGGATATGGCCATTTTTCTGGATGAGACCTAGAGCACGAACAATATCGGCTTCTTGTTTGTAATTCATGGTGAGATAAGGATTATCCCAATCACCTAAAATACCAAGACGTTTAAAGTCAGTACGCTGTAAATCAATTTGTTTTAGTGCGTATTCACGGCAAAGTTTACGGAAAGTTGCTGCGTCAACTTTTTCGCCCACTTTACCTACTTTTTCTTCGACTTTTAGTTCGATTGGTAAGCCATGACAATCCCAACCCGGAACATACGGTGCATCAAAACCTGAAAGCGTACGGCTTTTTACAATAACGTCTTTGAGTACTTTATTGACTGCGTGGCCTAAGTGAATTGTACCGTTCGCATATGGAGGGCCATCATGCAAAATATATTTTTTCTTGCCAATACGCGATGCACGAATCTGCTGATAAATGTTGTCGGTATACCACTCTTCTAACCATTTCACTTCACGTACTGCCAAATTTGCTTTCATTGCAAATTGAGTATCCGGCAGGTTTAGCGTGGCTTTGTAGTCCACTGCATTCTCAGGAGTTTGCTTATCGCTCATGCAAGTTTTCTTCCAGTTTAATCAGCTTGGGAGCTGACATGTTTTACAATCAAAATTCGAATTAAAAAGGAAATTGTGTCGTGTCGTTACGATATTGTCGTAACTGTTGCACGTCATTATCAATTCCAGCCTTAAGTGCTTCAAGCGAAGGGTAGTTCAATTCACCATGAAGATAGTGAAGAAAAGTCACCCGCATAAATAAGCCATACAGATTAGCAGAAACATCAGGGAAATGTACTTCTAATCTCCATTCTGGATGTTCTTGCTGAATGGCGGGACGTGTACCGACATGACCTGCGCCATAGAGGCTGTTTTCATGATATCCGGCAATTCCCGGTTTCTCTGGTGTTTCTTGGCGCACTTTTTCAGTGAGAGAAGTTGTTTCGCAAATGACTTCAACGCCATAAATACCGTTTAAACAAGGTTTGTGGCGGTTGAGACGAACATTAATGGTTGGAAAATCAAGAGTTCGTCCAATTTGGTCGCCATATTGGACACGTCCAGTAATACTGTACGGACGGCCTAATAATTTAGCTGCTAAAGCAAGATTACCCACTTGAAGTACTTGGCGAATACGGGTTGAACTGACGCGTTCACCTTCAAGTTCAATGGTATGTAAATTTGTGACTTGGAAGCCATAATCTTTTAAAAATTCACTGTTGCCTTGGCGGTCTTTACCGAAATGAAAGTCATCCCCTAAAACTAATGATTGGGCATTTAATTTATTTTTTAATAAATCTGCGAAGGCAGATGCGCTCATGCTACGAAAATGTTCATCAAATTTAGCAACCGCAATATAGTCAACGCCAAGCTCAGCTAGGTATTCAACTTTTTCCCGTAGTGAATTAATACGAGGAGGTGCATCATAACCTTTAAAGAACTCAAGAGGTTGTGGCTCAAAAATCATGACCAAAGTTTTTAAGCCTTGTGCTGCAGCAATTTTTTTGAGTTGAGCAATCATCGCTTGGTGGCCTAAATGGACACCATCAAAATTACCAATAGTCACCGCTGTTTGAGGTAACTGAAAATTGGGCGATAACGCATTGAGACGAAGCAGTTTCATGAACTTAAAATATGGCTATTTTTGCAAGGGCTATATATTGCCATAATCTCACAGATTCGTCTTGTTGTTGTGTTTTTACTCAGTTATTTTTCAAAATGAATATCTATATATTTAAAATACTGATGAATTAAATAAAAATAAATCAATTTTTCTTATTATTGGTTTGCTCTACTATGTCTTTATCCACTCTTTGATTAGAGAACTAAGATGAAAAAACCCTTTTATCAATTAAATCAAAGCAAAGATGTTATACGACATTTTACCCCAAATTGGTTTACAGCGACTATGGGTACTGGCGTGGTGAGTATGATTTTAATCCAGCTACCATTTGCTCAATCATTTTTATTCACGCTAGCAACTTTGTTATGGCAATTTAATATTATTTTGTTCAGTGTTTTTTCAGTTCTTTATTTATTGCGGTGGTTTCTTTTCCCTCATGAAGCGAAGCAAATATTTAATCATCCAAATATGAGCTTGTTTTTAGGGGCTATCCCGATGGGGCTCGCAACGATATTAAATGGTTTTTTAAGCTTCGGTGTCGGGCTTTACGGTGAAGTGGCTATCCATATTGCTCAAGCTTTATGGTACATCGATGTCTTTTTAGCATTGGCCATTGCGTGGATCGTGCCATTTTGTATGTTTAGTCGTCAGAACCATCAGCTACATACGATGACTGCAATCTGGCTTTTACCTGTGGTTGCCTGTGAAGTAGCAGCAAGTTCTGCCGGCATGTTGGTTGCACATTTACCAGCAGATATGCATAGCTTTCATTTATTAATGGCTGGCTATGTACTTTGGGGAATCTCTGTTTTACCAGCATTCGCTATTCTGACAATTTTAATGCTGCGTATGGCTTTGCATCAGCTACCTGAAAAAGAAGTCGCTATTTCTAGCTGGCTCTCTTTAGGCCCGATTGGTACAGGTGCATTAGGTTTATTGTTATTAGGGCAGCAGGCACAAAGAGTGGCGCCAAACGTAGGATTTCACCAATTTGCGAATGTCTTTCAAGCTTTAGGAGTTGTAGGTAGTCTCGTGCTTTTAGGTTTTGGGTTATGGTGGCTTGGTCTTGCGATTTTAACAACGCTTCGTCACGCAAAGACAGGTATTCCATTTAACTTGGGCTGGTGGGGCTTAACCTTTCCATTAGGTGTATTTATTCTCGCACTATTTAATTTAGGACATCAGGTTGAAATTGTATTCTTACAATACGTTGCTGTCGCATTGAGTATTCTGTTATTGACGATGTGGGGCGTTGTAATGAAGAAAACGCTAGCAGGAGCATATAGTGGTCAACTGTTTTTTTCTCCATGCTTAATCGCTTTACAACAAAAAGTGCAGTAATGATGAAAAGGTGCAAAAAGCTTTTGCACCTGATTTATACTTATTTTCTAACTTATTTAATTTTGATTTGAGCTTTTTGAATGAACACTGATATTGCTTTAATTATGGCACTTCCTAATGAATCTAAAGGTTTGTTTGAACAGGCAGGTGTTGAAGTCCATTACAGTGGTATTGGTAAGATTAATGCTGCCTTTAAAGCATTTGAGGTTATTCAAAAAACTGGCTGTAAAACTTTAATTAATCTAGGTACAGCTGGAAGCTCTGCGTTTAATCGACATGATTTAGTCGAAGTAAAAACTTTTGTACAACGGGATATGGATGTTTCACCCCTAGGTTTTGAAGTAGGTGTAACGCCGTTAGATGATCATTTGGCGGCAGAGATTCATCTTCAATCACATTTTGCTGATTTGCCAAAAGCAGTATGTGGAACAGGTGATTCATTTGAAACAGGTCAGCCAAAAGTAGCTTGTGATGTGGTTGATATGGAAGGCTATGCTTTAGCTAAAGTGTGCCATAAGTTAGGTGTACGATTAATTTCTGTGAAGTATATTACTGATGGGGCAGATGACACTGCACATTTGGATTGGGAAGAAAATTTATTGTTAGGCGCTCAGAAACTCCTAGCTCTTTATCAAAACCATTTCTAAAAAAAGATCGGCAAATTTGCCGATCTTTTTTTGTTTTAACGAGGCAATACGCCGTATAGCATCATATGTACCGTATGCTCAATCGAACGCTGGAACATACTGCGGTTACGAAGCGTTTTACCGGTCACCATTTCCATTTGAGTTGCAAAATCTGCATAGTTTTGCGTAAGGCCCCAAATATTGAGTATTAATAACTCAGGGTCGATATCTGGGGAAATCTTTCCTTCTTCTTGCCAAGTCTGAATGACTTTAGCTTTGCGTTTAAATAGCTTTTTCAAAGGCCCTTTCAGTATAGGCAAAATATGTGGAGCGCCTTGAATAATTTCTAGTGCAAACAATCTAGATGCTTTCGGTTGGCTACGAGACAGTTCGATTTTTTGAATTAAATAGTGAGATAAGGCTTCGGCTGGTTCTAATTCAGCTTCTAAAGTTTGTAAGGGGGCCAACCATTTTTGTAAAACGGTTGTGAGCACTTCTACATATAAAGACTCTTTATTTTCATAGTAATAGAAAATATTCGACTTATGCATGTCGGCGAGTTGGGCAATTTCATCCAGACTTGCGCCACTAAACCCATAGACTGAAAATACGTCAAGGGCGGCAGCAAGAAGCTGATTGCGCTTTTGGGTACTCTTTTTTTGTTCCATCTGCTGCATAATTAAAAAAATAATATTCCCATTGTAAGGGAAATTGTTTGATTTGTGCACAGGTGTCTTGCTTTTTTAATCAAAAAACGGCTACTTATTTGTGTAATAGATATACTATTGTGCAAAAAATAGAGAGATTCACTAGTTTATTGTTATTCTTAAAAATATTTTTTAAATTTCGCCCTAAAAAAGAGCAATAAAACAGCAGTTTTATTGCTCGTAAATTGGGCATTTTTCGGTTGAACAGTTCTCATTACTCATCGCAACCTTAAGTTGCCAAAACCGCATCGAGTACTTGTTGCTCAAGTTGAGCAAAAGTAATGCTCTTTTTACGCGGGCGTGGCAAATTAACTTGGAAACTTTGAGCAATCTTGCCCTTATCTAATAAGATAATACGGTCAGCTAATTGCACTGCTTCACTCACATCGTGTGTGACCAAAATTGCAGTAAAGCCTTGCTCCTTCCACAAGCGCTCAATCAAGCTTTGCATCTCAAGCCGAGTTAAAGCATCTAATGCACCCAAAGGTTCGTCTAGCAACAATATGCGTGGAGTATGTGATAGTGCACGGGCTAGGGCTGTACGCTGACGTTGACCACCTGAGAGCTGGGAAGGCCATTGTCCCGCTTTTTCTTTTAAACCTACTTTTTCTAATAATTCTTCTGCCAAAGCATGTTGTGATTTTGGTAGCCCAAGTTGAACATTTTGAAGAATATTTCTCCAAGGAAGTAAACGAGGATCTTGGAACATTACTCGAATATCATCGTTCGTAATGCCTTCACGTAAATGTCGGGCAGATTTAAATTTGATTTCCCCAAAGCTGGCTTTTTCAAGTTGAGCAATTAAACGGAGTAACGTACTTTTGCCACAACCACTTCGGCCAACAATTGCTAAAAACTCACCCGGCTGGATGTGTAGGTCAAGATCTTCGAGGACCTTTACCTCACCATAAAATTTATAAAGTTGCTCAATCAGAATCTCTGCTCCTAATACAGGTTCTTGAGATTCTGTTGGTTCTTCCGGAATGAGCTGCACTTCATTCTGATTAATATTTAAATTCAGATTTGTCATGTTCTAAGCTCCCTTATTTCTGATATCCAGAGTGCCAACGTAGTAAATAGCGTTCCAAAAGCTGTGCTAAAACATCTGCCAGTTTGCCTAGTAAGGCGTACAGAAGAATACCGACCAGAACTACATCCGTTTGTAAAAACTCACGTGCATTCATGGTCATATAACCAATACCTGCTTGAGCTGAAATGGTTTCAGCAACAATAAGCAATACCCAAACCAAACCTAAAGCAAAGCGTAAACCCACTAAAATAGAAGGCATCGCACCCGGCAAAATAATTTCTTTGTAAAGCTGCCAACGTGAAAGTCCGTAGCTTTTACCCATCTCAATCAATTGAGGGTCAACTGACCGAATACCGTGATAGGTGTTGATATAGATAGGGAAGAAAACACCTACGGCGACTAAAAATAATTTCGCTGTTTCATCAATCCCGAACCACAAGATGACAAGTGGGATAAGTGCTAAGGCTGGGATGTTACGAATCATTTGTAAGGTCGTATCGAGCAGTGTAGAGGCGAAACGCGAAGACCCGTTGAGTAGGCCTAATAACAAACCTAAACCGCCGCCTATCAGAAGGCCAAGCAGTGCACGACCAGCACTGACTTTAACGTGCTGCCAGAGTTCGCCACTCACCAGTAGATGCCAAAAAGCGGAAACTACAGCAGTAGGTGCGGGTAAAATACGGCTTTCTAAAAGACCCGAACTTGAGGCAATTTGCCAAACAACCAATAGAAGAATAGGGAAAATCCAAGGCAGCAAACGCTGCCCAATTTGTTTTGTTCCACGTGAAACAACACTTTCAGCTTTGCTCATGCAGGCTCCTTGACGGAACTATTTTGCTTCTTCTCGTCTGGAACATAATTGTTGGCAATAATTTCACCGAATGGACCGGTTAAATTTGGCTGAGCAAGTTTAGCGCGAGTTTCAATTGGTAATAACGGGAATACTAACTCTGCAAAACGAATTGATTCTTCAAGGTGTGGATAGCCTGAGAAAATGAAAGTATCAATACCTAAATCAGAATATTCCTGAATACGGGCAGCAACGGTTCCAGGATCGCCTACAAGTGCTGTACCAGCGCCACCACGAACTAAACCAATACCAGCCCAAAGGTTTGGAGATACTTCTAGTTTGTTTCGATTACCGCCGTGGAGAGCCGCCATACGTTGTTGGCCTACAGAGTCCATTTGTGCAAATTTTTTCTGTGCCGCAGCAATAGTCGCATCATCAAGATATTGGATAAGCTCGTTCGCTGCTGCCCAAGCTTGTTCGTTGGTTTCACGAACAATCACATGCAAGCGAATGCCGTAAGTTAATTTACGACCTTTAGCCTCAGCTTTAGCACGAACATGTTCGATCTTTTGCTTGACAGCTTCTGGTGGTTCCCCCCACGTAAGGTAAGTATCGACTTGCTCAGCAGCCAGATCGACAGCGACGTCTGAAGAACCACCAAACCAAAGTGGTGGATAAGGCTTTTGAACAGGTGGGTAAAGTAGTTTTGCATCATCCACTTGTAAACGTTCACCGTGGAATGTAAAAGCTTCACCCGTATGTGAGCGTGTCAAAATCTCACGCCAGATTTTTACGTATTCATTGGCAGTTTGATAACGTGTTGAGTGATCTTCATATAAGCCATCTCCGCGTAATTCTGCTTCATCACCACCAGTCACTAAGTTGAGTAATACACGACCATTCGACAAGCGGTCAAACGTTGCAGCCATACGTGCTGCCAAAGCTGGTGTGGTTACCCCTGGTCGTAATGCAACTAAAAATTTAAGGTGTTGAGTTGCATCAATTAGGCTAGCCGCCGTAATCCAAGGATCTTCACATGAACGACCTGTTGGAATAAGTACACCTTCGTAACCTAAATTATCTACTGCCACAGCAATTTGCTTCATATAGGCATGGTCAACCTGACGAGCGCCTTTACTTGTACCTAAATAGCGACTATCACCGTGGGTAGGAATAAACCAGAAAATTTTCATGTGCATTACCTATATGTCTGTTGAAATTACTTGGCAATCCAAACAGCTTGTTTAATGCTGATTGGTTTTGGAATGATGCCTTGTTGAGTAAAAATGTCTGCGAGTTGCTGCTGCTCAGCAATCACTTTGCTGCTGAGTGGAGCTGCTGATGAAGGGCGCGGACGGCGTTTAATAAATAAATCACTGGTTGCAGGTTTAAGACCTGTACTTTGACCAATCGCACCTGCCGTTTCTGCTTGATGGCTTTGAACCCACTTATCGGCTTGATTGATTTGTTTGATGAGCCCTGAAACAACTTTCGGATGTTGTTTAATAAAATTTGGGGCCGCTAAATAAAATGTATAGTTCGGGCTTAAGCCTTTACCCGATGCAAGAACACGAGCTTGGTCTTCTAGTTGTGCTGAAGCGAAGTAAGGATCCCAAATTGCCCATGCATCAACGGCACCTTTTTGAAATGCTGCGCGAGCATCGGCAGGGGTAAGCCAGATGGGGGTAATATCGCTCCAGTTTAGGCCTGCTTTACGTACGGCTTGTACAAGTAAGTAATGTGAACTCGAACCTTTTTGCAGCGCAATACGTTTGCCTTTAAGGTCTTTAAGCTGTTTGAGTTGCGAGTTTTTTGGAACTAAAATTGCCGATGCCAATGGCTTAGCTGCTTCATAAGCAATGTAATATAAAGGCTTGCCAGCGGCTTGTGCATAGACAGGAGGAGTGTCCCCAGTAACACCGACATCAAGTGAACCGACAGCTAAAGCTTCTAAAATTTGTGGACCAGCAGGGAACTCATTCCAAGTAATTTTTGCATTTGGGAATTCTTGCTCAAATAGCTTTTGCTGTTTGGCAATTGCAAAGTTAATCGAGCTTTTTTGAAAACCAATACGAAGCTCTTTCACAGTTGGGTCAAATGCCCAAGCTGGCGCTGCGATTGTTAAGCCTAATACAGTAATTGCACTGATGCGCTTAACCAATTGTATCCACTGACTCTTACTAAATAATGATTGATGTTGCATATTGATATCCTTGTTCCCCTTGAGGTCAGGCACAGCATTTATATGATTATTTAAGCCGTGCCCAAGCTGGGTTTATTTCAGTTTTAAAATGGCATCTTGAATGGTGAGTTTGTTTGGAATGAGCTTTTGTGCATAAAAAGCATCAGCTACTTGTTGTTGTTCTTGTGCCACCTTGTCAGATATTGGCTGAACTCCAAAACCCATACGTGAAATTGAAGTTTTGAGTACATCAAACTCAAGTGCGGTAGGTTTTTCGAGTAACTTGGCAGCTTCATCCTGATGTGAACTTACCCACTCAGTGGTCTGGTTAAGTGTCTGTACAACAGTGTTGAGTACTTTCGGATTATTTTCTGCAAATTTACGGTCAGCTAAATAGAACTGATGATTACTCACCAAGTTTTCGCCTGTTGCTAAAACTCGCGCCTGAATTTGATGTTCAGCCGCTGCAAAGAAAGGATCCCAAATCACCCATGCATCGACAGCACCTTTTTCAAAGGCAGCACGAGCGTCTGATGGCGGTAAATAAACTGGTTGAATATCACTTAAGCTTAAGTTGTTGGCTTCTAAAACTTTTAACAATAGGTAATGAACATTCGAGCCTTTATTAAGAGCAACACGTTTGCCTTTTAAATCTTTAATAGATTGGATTGGAGAGTCTTTTTGTACCAATAGTGCTTCAGCTCTTGGCGCAGCAGGTTGGTTTGCGACATAGACTAAATTTGGATTGGCAGCCTGAGCAAAGATCGGTGGCGCTTCACCTGCTTCACCGAGTGAAACACTTCCTACGTTTAAACCTTCAAGCAATTGAGGGCCAGCAGGGAACTCAACCCATTTCACTTGTACACCTTGTTCTTTTAATGCTTTTTCTAAGTCACCACGAGCCTTTAAAATAGGAAGAATCCCATATTTCTGATAGCCGATATTTAAGGTTGTGGTGGCTTGTTCCTCTTTTTTGGCACAACCACTTAACATCATCACTCCTGCAAGGCTGGCCGCGATGACTGAATATTTTGCCCATGAAGTGGTGTTGAAAAGTGCCATGAGATTTCGTGCTCCCCGAAAGAGAAAAAGAAAAAAATAATTGGATGAGCAGATACCCTAAATGGATTTTTATTTCAGAAAAAATAAGTATTCGGTCTTTATTTATGCAAAAAAAAGCTAAACACAATAGGCTATAAACTTATGCGAAAAAATGATTTATCTAATAGAAATATATTTAATGAATTGTTATTAAGTTAATGTAAATAAAATAAAAAATATTAAAACCTTAAAAAATTTAGATTTAAAAAAAGTACAACCATAAATTAATCGTGTTTATGGTTGTACTTTTTGAACTAAGCTTATCTGAAATAAGAATATCTTAAAAAGAGCAAAGGCTAAGGAAGCAGTTTCTTAAAGACTAAAGAATTCCTTTGATAGTTATAAAGCGCCTGACGAGCATTTGGTAAATCATCAACACTCACCTGATGGAAACCGTGCTCTAAGAACCAGTGAGCGGTTCGAGTCGTTAAAACAAATAATTGACGAATACCTTGTTCTTTTGCCTTTTCTTCAAGGAATTGCAAAATCTGGCTGCCACGGTTCGATTTACGATAACTTGGGTGTACTGCGACGCAGGCAATTTCTGCTGAACGTGTTTCATTAAATTCTGTTGGAATTGGATAAAGTGCAGCACACGCTAGAATCGTACCATCGCGCTCAATAACAGCGAACTGGCTAATCTCTTGCTCTAAACGTTCACGCGAACGATAAACTAAGATACCTTCTTCTTCTAATGGACGTAATAAATTCATTAAACCGCCTACGTCTTGAATATTGGCCATGCGAACTTCTTCATAATGCGCATCGGTAATCATGGTGCCTATACCATCTCGAGTAAATAACTCTTCGAGAAGGGCGCCATCATAGGCATAAGAAATAAGATGAACGCGGTGTACACCTGATAAAGATGCTTTTTTTGCCTGTTGCAAATGCAAAGTGAGTGTTGGGCTAATAGTTTGATATTGTTGAATATAGTAGTCCAGTTGATGTGGGCTTAATTCACGTAATATTTGCTCATCTTCATTCAGCAATCCTTGTTGCTCACCTAGAAAAATGAGTTTATCTGCTTTTAAATAAGTTGCTGTTTTAGTTGCAACTTCTTCAGCTCTTAAGTTGAAAACCTCGCCTGTAGTGGAGTAACCCGTTGGCCCTAGCAGTACAATATTATGGTTGTCGAGGTGTCGATCAATCGCATCTGTATCAATAGAACGAACTTCACCTGTAAGCTGGAAATCCATGCCATCACGAATGCCATAAGGTTTAGCAGTCACAAAATTACCTGATACCACATCTATGCGAGCGCCGTACATTGGCGAGTTTGCTAAGCCCATAGAAAGCAATGCTTCGATTTCTAGGCGGATAGAACCTACAGCACTCATGACACAGCTTAAAGATTCACGTGTGGTAATACGGCTGTTGTCATAAAAAGGAGTTTCGATTCCTTTTTCTTTAAGATTTTGATTAATTTGCGGACGCGCACCGTACACGAGAATTAAGCGAATACCAAGAGAGTGCAATAAAGCAATGTCGTGAATGATATGTTCGAAATTAGGATGACGGACTGCTTCACCACCAAACATCAATACAAAAGTTTTATCGCGGTGAGCATTAATGTAGGGCGCTGAGTGTCGAAACCAGTGTACATAATGCTGGGTGTTATTATGCGACTTACTTACAGGCTTACTTGACATACCGATCTCGAATCAACAGCAAAAAGATATAAAGATGATTCTAAACAAAAAAGATTAAAGCCGCATGTTTTCGATAAAAAAACACCCAAATTGAAATTTGGGTGCTTAAAAAGTTTTAAATTAGTAAACCACTCTAATGATTTTATGACTTTGTTCATTCACCAGTACATAATTTCCATTCACTTTATACCATTTTTGGTAACGACCTGGTTTAGTCAATTTTTGATGTTGACGATAGTCGATCACGTAACGTGAATGTCGATACTCATGCGGTACAACCTGACCTACTCGCCATGCATTGTGATGATCATCTTTTTTAATCACTTTAACTGTTTTTACTTCATGGTTTTGGTAATTGCCATGATGATTATGATCGTTTGGTGCTGCCATGGCTGTTGTTGCAACTAAACCACTAAGAGAAAGAACAATCGCTGTTGTTAATTTTTTCATTGTAAACCTCGAATGATGAGTTAAATTTCAATAATTAAAGATTAGTGAACAATTGCAGATAAATCGTGGAGGCCAAGAAGAATAAATGTGAAAACTCTCTATGAAATAAGAAGAAATTAAGAAAATACATCATTTAAGAATATAAAAAATAAAAAAGGATAAAACCCAGAGGCTTTATCCTTTTTATTCAGCGATAGCGAGGGTCTATCGCCTTAAAAACCACGAATACTCACAATGCTATTAGAATCTGTGTCGACTAAAATATAGTCATTGTTGATTTTGTACCATTGCTGATTACGGCCTGGTTTTGGCAAGTTACTGTCTTTATAGTCGACTTTATAGCCATTACCACGATAGTGCTGTGGCATAACATAGCCAGGCTGCCAGCGATGTTGTTTTAAGCGTTCAAAGCCACGCTCTTCGCGCATACGGCGTTCGTCACGGATACGATCATCATCATGATCACGTCCAAATCCTGGCCCACGATCATTCCACTCACCACGTGGACCTCCACCTTTAGGACCTTTGGGGCCATGGCCTCGGTCAAAAGGAGGATCAGCAAAGCTCGCCATACTTGTGGTTAGTACGGTTATGCAAAGGGCTAAGATGGTGAACAACTTTTTCATGATGCATCCTCGTTTACATCTGATGTCTCTCATGTTGAATACTCTACGCGCAAAATGCAGAGAAACTGTGAAGATCATTTAATGGTTCAATTAAAATTACGGATAGATCAAGGGTTTTTATCAATAATAAAAAAGGCTTGTATATCTTTTCAGGTATAGGCAAGCCAGATTTGATGATTGGCCGTAATTTAATTTAGCTTTTTCATCTTTAACTTTTTAATCCTGCGCATCAATACTTTGACCATTGAGTGCCAAGCTGTCTTCACCCATTAAATAGAGGTAAGCAGGCAAGATTGACTCAGGTGTAGGTAATGTCTTCGGATCTTCTTGTGGGTAGGCTTTCGCACGCATTGCAGTACGTGTTGCGCCTGGGTTAATGCAATTAAAGCGGATATTTGGATAAGTATTCTCCGCTGCAAAAATTTTACTCACTGCTTCAATTGCAATTTTTGAGACAGAATATGCGCCCCACAAAGCACGTGCTTCACGGCCTACACCCGAGCTGGTAAATACAACAGAGGCATTTTCTGACTTTTGCAAAAGTGGTAATAGAGCTTGAGTGAGGGCAAAAGGAGCACGTAAGTTAACTGCCATTACGTCATCCCATACTTCTGTTGGGTAATGTGCTAGTTCTACACGTTCACCCAAAATACCCGCATTATGCAAAATACCGTCTAGACGCCCAAACTGCTTTTCGAGCGTATCGACTAAAAAATCATAATCACGGTCAGAGGCACTTGAAAGCTGTAGCGGTAAAATCGCGGGTTGCGGTGCACCTAGACTTTCAATTTCATCATAAATCACTTCAAGTTTATTTAAGGTTCTACCATGTAGGACAACGGTTGCACCATGTAGGGCATAACTTAGAGCCGCAGCTCGCCCAATTCCATCACCAGCACCGGTAATTAAAATAATTCGATCTTTGAGTAGATCCGGACGAGGTTGGTATTCTGAATATTTCATTGGTAAACCTCCTTCTTTTTATATTGATAAAACGAATAGCCGTTAAAAAAGTCTATAAAACTCTGATGTTAACTTATCATACGCTGATTTTCCTGTAGAGCAGGAAGCTTTTGACGTAACATATCGTGTAATTCTGTCACTGTATTTACAATCGAATCGGCCTGCCATGATGCTAAATCATCACGGTGTTCGATAGGTAAATAGCCATAAGCTGCCAAGATGGTATACATATCGGCATTGCGACCAGCATCAATATCACGTGGGTGGTCGCCCACATAAATAATTTGATCTGCTGGGATATTTAACTGTTTAGCAGCCAAATACATTGGTTCAGGATCTGGTTTGGTTTTACTGACATCTTCAGGGCATACCAGAACCGCACAGCGTTCTGTTAGATTTAACTTTTCTAAAAGAGATTCACTTAATCCGCGTGGTTTGTTGGTCACAATACCCCATGGGATTTGTGCAGCTTCTAACTCTTCTAAGAGTGGATACATGCCTTCAAACAGATCTGTATCAACCACAATATTATTGCCGTACAGATCTAAAAAGTTTTGACGATGTGCCAAGAAAATTGGATTGGCTACATCCAACTCTGGATAGACCAATTTCACCATCGCACGTGCACCTTCAGAAACCTGAGTGCGAATAAGATCGGCTTCTACAACAGGGCGTCTTGCATCACGGCACATTTGCTGAATAATACGAATGAAATCCGCAGCTGTATCGATAAGCGTACCGTCTAAATCAAATAAAACAGCTTTCATCATGCACCTGTATTAATCGTATGAACCATATAGTTAACGTCAACATTTGGCGCTAACCAGTAATGCTTGGTCAGTGGGTTGTAATGTAGTCCAGTCATTTCTTTTAACGTAAGACCTGCATTACGAATATCATGTGCCATTTCAGATGGTCGAATAAATTTATGATAATCATGCGTACCTTTTGGCAACATGCGTAGGACGTACTCTGCACCAATAATGGCAAATAAATAAGATTTTGGGTTACGGTTAATGGTCGAGAAGAACACATGGCCGCCCGGTTTAACCAGAGCCTGACAAGCTTTTACAATAGATGCTGGATCTGGAACGTGTTCCATCATTTCCATACAAGTCACCACGTCATATTGACCAGCCTGTTCTTGTGCTAATTCCTCTACAGGAATTTGACGATATTCAATATTTTGAACATTTTCTTGCTGAGCATGTAAACGGCCGACAGCTAGAGGTGCTTCACCCATATCGATACCTAATACATCTGCGCCACGACGTGCCATGCTTTCGGCCAAAATACCGCCACCACAGCCGACATCAAGTACTTTTTTACCAGCAAGACCGCCTGCACGTTCATCAATCCAGTTAAGACGTAGTGGATTGATCTGGTGAAGTGGGCGAAATTCAGAATGTTGATCCCACCATTTGGCAGCAAGTGCTTCAAACTTTGCGATTTCTTGTAAATCAACATTCAATTGCGACATGGTGCTACCTCTAAACTTGAGTTATCTTTTTGGATGTAGTTCGCCGTTAGTGTAGCGATTATTGGGAAAAAAGCGATAAACCCAATAAAAAACTTCACAGAAGCAAAACGAATTTAGCATATTTGTTTTATATTTAGGGCATAAGCTAATGCATAACAACTTAGAGGAAAAGCTGTAGCAATGAAAAAATTGGTTTTGGGTGGTTTGAGTGCAGCAATTATGGCCGTATCGGGTGGTGCAATGGCAGCAGATTTTGTTGCTGGTAAAGACTACACCGTGATTGCCAATCCAGGCAAAGTGGAAGTTCCGGGGAAAATCGAAGTTCGAGAGTTCTTTTGGTATGGATGTCCACACTGTTTCAAACTTGAACCGCATATGCAAACGTGGTTAAAGCAGATTCCTAAAGATGTACGTTTTGTGCGTACACCAGCTGCAATGAATAAAATGTGGGAACAAGGGGCGCGTACATATTATACATCTGAGGCATTAGGTGTACGTAAGCGCACGCATTTACCACTGTTCCATGCGATTCAGGTGAACGGTCAACAAATTTTTGATCAGGCTTCTGCTGCGAAATTTTTTACTCGTTATGGCGTACCTGAGCAGAAATTTAATAGTACTTACAACTCGTTTGCAGTAACTGCGAAAGTTGCCGAGTCAAATAAACTTGCTCAACAATACCAATTAACAGGCGTACCTGCAGTTGTCGTGAATGGTAAATATGTCGTGCAGGGTGAAGATGGTAAAGTCACTCAAGTTCTTAATTATTTAATTGAGAAAGAACGTAAAGCAAAATAAGTTGTTTAGGCTTTACTTCAAAAAAATGGGCTTCATGTGAAGCCCATTTTTATATTTAGTTAATTATCACGAAATAATTCAATTAATTTTGCTGATTTTCATCTTCAATCTGAAAATTTAAAACATCAAAATTAGCTGTTTGAGTCGGCAGTGATAATGCCTGATTAATATATAAATTAATTAATTTTTGGCGAGAACCAATCGAACGCTGGTAATAAGTAGAATTTAAAAGCAGTGATGCACCATAAGTCAGTGACCAGATATAAGACAAATAGTCACGAATTGACATATCATAATTCAATGATTTTAAATAATTTTCTGTAATATCTTTAATTGCCAAAATACGCTGTTGGCGAATTTCATAAAGCTCTTCGAAAAGATGCTTCAACTTAGACTCTGTCATCGTCAGATTTTCTTCAAGTTGATGCAATAGAATCGTTTTCCCTGGTGCAAGTAAATGATGAAGCATGTAATGAGGAGCATATTCTTTGAAATCTGTATTATATTTTTTAGAAATTTCTAAAATTTGCTTTTCATTTTGAATAATGAGCTCAAGTAGAAGCTCATTTTTACTTCTAAAATGCTTATAAAGTGTGCCTTTAGCAATATCTAGCTCGGCCACTAACTCATCTAGAGTAATTTCCTGATTGTTTTCTAATAACAACTTTTCTGCCACGCTCAGAATTTTTTCTTTACGCATCAAAAACTGTGTATGACGATCAAGATTCATAGGTATTCCCACACCAGTTTGGCCTAACTAATAGTTTACTTCCTGTAAAAAGAAAAAGACTTTTCTCGAAATTTTTAGCCTTTTTCTTTCTCTCTTTACGTATTACCACATAACCTGTTTTTTGTCATTTGCCGCTTCTATCGTTCCCAGTTTGCAATCCCTCTAAACAGTAAGCGAACTTGTGTAGAAGCATTTTCAATAAAGGCAGTTTGTTGCAGCTTGAGCTGTTCACCTTGATATTGTTTCGATAGGTTGAGCCACGTCATTGCCCATGTAAATGACATATTAGTCAAAATGGTAGATAAGACATTTAAGTCTTGAGGATTTTGAATATGTTTAAAATTTTCGAGTTTAGTAAGATCAGTTGTGAGATCTTCAATCAAAAATTCGATTTCTCGGGCAATTGCTGCACGAACCGTTTCTGAACCTCCCCAACGTTCAGCAATCATAAATTGCCATTGCTTAGGGCTATGATTTACTGCCTGCACAAATAGCTCAATACTGGTTTGGGTTTTAGCAGATTTATGTTGTAAGTAACTTTGTCCAAGTTGATGTAAAACACTTTTTAAATGTAGGGCAACTTGATCGACCAATTCCTTGCCCAGCTCATCCATGTCCTGAAAATGGCGGTAGAACGCTGTCGGTACTAAACCTACTTCACGTGCAACTTCACGCAAACTGATACTACTGAACGAACGCCCAGACGTGCTTAGATGCAAGGCTGCATCGAGAAGTGCCTGACGACTTTGCTGTTTTCGTTCATCCCGTATCGACATTAAAAGAACCTATTTAAACCGTGAGCCAAAGTCTAACAAAAAAGAGCAAACTTTCATAAAAAAAATAGTGAACAAGTGTTGACTGAGTGAACAATTATAAATATAGTGTACATATGTTCACTATACGAACATGTGTTCACTCAAATAAATAGCCAGAAACAAAAGAGGAACGTATGAACGCAACACTTAGCTATCAGCCACATTGGGTTCGAGAAGATTTCGTTGATTTTGTCTTGCAGAAAATTAACGTGACTTGGGCGTGGAAAAGGGTACTTGCAGAAGTTACTGCAGTTCAGCCACTTCATACCGATATGGTGCTCATTAGACTTAAACCAAATCGTAATTTTAATTTCGATCGAGTTTTTGCGGGTCAAAGTATCCTGCTGACTTTACTTATCGATGGCGTTTACCAACAACGTAGTTACTCGATTATTGAAGTGACAACGCAAGGTGAAATTGCTTTAGGCATTAAAGTACAAGGTTTGGTGTCTCGTACAGCTCAACTATTACATGTGGGCGAGTGTGTGGAGATTTCACAGCCACAAGGTGATTTTATTTTGCACCAAGGTCAGCATCCTGCGATTTTGATTGCGTCAGGAAGTGGCATTACTGCAATTTATTCACTCTTGCAGCAAGCTTTGAAACAGCAGCTTGAACAAATTCATGTCATTTATTTTAATCGTGCGGAAATTTTTCATGCTGAATTAAAGGCTTTGGCAGAACAGCACCCACAGCTTCAATATCACTTTTTTAATACCACCGAGCAAAAACAGCATTTAACTGAAAGCTTACTGCAAAAGCTGGTTCCAGATTTTGAGCAGACAGCAACTTATGTTTGTGGTCATCATGGCATGATGCAGAAAGCCAATGAAATTTATGCACAAAAAGGTGCTCAGTCGCAGCTTCATCAAGAGTATTTTCAGCCACTTCAAGTGACTGGTACACATGCAGCACAGCCTGTTATTTTCCGCCGTGCTCAACACGAGTTTTTAGCTGAAACAAATTTACTGAGCAGTGCAGAGCAAGCTGGTTTACGCCCACAACATGGTTGCCGTATGGGTGTCTGCAATAAATGCAGCTGTACCAAGGTAAGCGGAGTTACTCAAAACCTATTAACTGGTGAAATTGAAGATCAACCGAACCGCCCAATTAAACTATGCGTGAGCCAGGCATTAAGCCCAGTCACAATTGATCTATAAAAAGAATTAAAGAGGATTAACCCTATGAATATGGCATTAGAATTTTCTATTGTTTCTAAATCTGCTCATTTAACACCTGAACAGACTGAAGAGTTTGGTCGCCGTGTTGAGCAGATTCGCCAAGACGTGATGCAAAGCCTTGGTGAACAAGACGCGAAATATATCTACAAAGTGCGTAATTTTGTTCGCTACACCGAAATCGCTTCACGTGGCATGTTGATGTTTGGTGGTTGGATTCCGCCAGTCTGGCTACTAGGCACAGGCTTATTAGGTATTTCTAAAATTGTAGAAAATATGGAACTTGGTCATAACGTCATGCACGGTCAGTTTGACTGGTTAAATGAACCAAGCCTGAACGGTAATACTTACGATTGGGATACCATTGCATCGGGTGATGACTGGCGTGAAACACATAACTATGTGCACCACACCTATACCAATATTGTCGGTAAAGACCATGATGTCGGTTATGGTATTTTGCGAGTAAGTGATCAACAGAAGTGGGAACCCCGCCACCTGTTTAATATTCCTCTAGGTCTACAGTTAATGTTTTTCTTTGAGTGGTATGTAGGCGTGCAAAACTTACATCTTGAAGATGCATTAGTTTATAAAACCAAGAGCTGGAAACAGGTTTGGACAGATTCGGCTAAAGTCCGTAAAAAAGCCACACGCCAAGTTTTAAAAGACTATGTGTTTTTCCCTGTGATCTCTGGCCCTATGTTTTTACCAGTTTTTGTAGGAAATGTAGTTGCGAATATTATTCGTAACTTGTGGTCATCTGCGGTGATTTTTAATGGTCACTTTACTGAAAATGCAGAAACGTTTGAGCCTGATAATACTGATACCGAAACTAAGGCCGAGTGGTACTTACGCCAGATTCGTGGTTCAAGTAATTTTAGTGGTACAGAATGGCTACATTTTATGAGTGGTAACTTAAGCCATCAGATTGAGCATCATTTATTTCCAGATATGCCAGCTAACCGCTATAAAGAAGTAGCACCGAAAATTAAGGCACTTTGCGCAGAATATGGCATTCACTATAACGAGGCGAACTTTATGCGCCAGTTCTGGAGTGTATGGGTACGTTTAGCGAAATGTTCACTGCCAAACCATACCACTGGAAAAGTAATGCAGACATTAGAAAAGTTAAAAGCAAAATTCAAATTTGCGTAATCTCAGTTAATTAAAAATAGCTCTTTTTTAGGGGCTATTTTTATTTTTGAGTTATGAAACTTGCAGACTTACATTTGAAAGTAGGGAATAAACTCAACCTGTCAAAATCCTTTGCTATACTATGCCCAAGTTTGTATTTAAGAGAAGTTAGGAAGGATTATGCGTATTGACCAACGTGCATTAGACCAATTACGTGAAGTGAAAATTACACGAAACTACACCCGTTATGCTGAAGGTTCTGTGCTGGTCGAATTTGGTCACACCAAAGTCCTCTGTACTGCAAGCATTGATAACTCAGTGCCACGCTTTTTAAAAGGCCAAGGCCAAGGCTGGGTAACGGCAGAATATGGCATGTTACCGCGTTCAACACATTCACGTTGTGACCGTGAAGCGGCTCGTGGTAAACAAACTGGTCGTACTCAAGAAATCCAACGTTTGATTGGCCGTAGCTTACGTGCGATGGTTGATTTGAAAAAGCTTGGTGAAAACACGATTACCATCGACTGTGACGTGATTCAGGCTGATGGTGGTACGCGTACTGCTTCAATCACTGGTGCTGCTGTAGCATTAGTTGATGCGATGAATGTTCTATTGTCTCAAAAGAAAATTAAGCATGATCCGCTTAAAGGGCTGGTTGCTGCAATTTCTGTCGGTATGTATCAAGACGAAGTGTTGCTTGATCTTTGCTATGAAGAAGACTCGAACTGTCAAACTGACTTAAATGTAGTAATGACACAAGCGGGCGAGTTTATTGAAATTCAAGGTACTGCCGAAGACAAACCGTTTACCCGCGCTCAAAGCAATGCCATGTTAGAAATGGCTGAAAAAGGGATTGCTGAGCTCATTAAAAAGCAACAAGAAGCTTTAGGCTGGTAATTTTACGCTTTCTGAAAAACGCATCTTCGGATGCGTTTTTTTATGCCTTCATCAAATCGACATAAAAACATCACTTGCCTGTCACTTTTACGCTTTATTAGTAGTTCGCATTTAAACCGTTTGGAAAAAACCAATGCGAAAACTTTCACTTTTATTAATTACCTCTTTAGCACTCATGCTCAGTGCTTGTAACGATGATAACGACTCAGATAATTCATCGCCAACAACACCGCCCACCAGTAATTGCAAAATGCACTGTGCACCATAATAAGAACTAGGATAGAACTAATGAATCGTCGTGAATTTCTTTTAAACTCTACAAAAACCATGTTTGGGACAGCTGCTTTAGCGAGTTTCCCGCTGAGTATTCAAAAAGCTTTAGCTATTGATGCCAAAGTTGAAAGTGGAACTATTCAAGATGTTAAACACATCGTGATTTTGACTCAGGAAAACCGTTCTTTCGATAATTATTTCGGAACATTAAAAGGTGTACGTGGTTTTGGTGATCGTTTTACGATTCCAATGACGGAAAGCCGAAAGGTTTGGGAACAATATGATGCGAATAAAAAGAAAGTATTGCCTTACCATCTCGACAGTCGTTTAGGAAATGCTCAGCGTGTTTCAGGTACACCACACTCATGGTCTGATGGCCAAGCAGCTTGGGACAATGGCCGTATGAGTGATTGGGTCGCTTATAAAAAACCACAGTCGATGGGCTACTATAAAAAACAAGAAGTCGAATATCAGTTTGCTTTAGCGAATGCTTTTACCATTTGTGATGCTTACCACTGTGCTATGCATGCTGGGACCAACCCAAACCGTAAGTTTATTTGGACTGGAACTAATGGTCCTACAGGTGCAGGTGTTGCGAGTGTTGTAAATGAATTTGATGGGATTGGGGCATCAACAGAAGGTTATGAATGGACGACGTATCCTGAGCGCTTACAGCAGGCTGGCGTAACATGGAAAGTCTATCAAAATATGCCAGATAACTTTACCGATAACCCGTTAGCTGGTTTCAAACAGTATCGCCGTGCAAATGAGCAATCTGGTCAACCTGTCAGTAACGACACACTAACGTGTCCAGCATACGATGAAAAGATTGATGCGACCCAACCACTTTATAAAGGTATTGCCAATACCATGCCGGACGGTGGTTTTTTAGGAACTTTTAAAGCTGATATTGCCCAAGGTAAATTACCGCAGGTGAGTTGGTTGGTCGCTCCTGCAACTTACAGTGAACATCCGGGGCCATCTAGTCCTGTACAAGGTGCTTGGTATATTCAGGAAGTATTAAATGCATTAACTGAGAACCCTGAGCTGTGGAGCCAAACCGTTTTATTGGTGAACTTCGATGAAAATGACGGTTTCTTTGACCATGTCCCTTCACCAAGTGCACCGTCTAAAGATGTAAACGGTGTTGTATATGGAAAAACCACTTTAAACGATCAGCAAGTGTCTTATGAGTACTTTAACCATCCAGCAGTAGCGACTTCAAAATCTCAACCTCAGCCAGATGGTCGAGTGTATGGACCAGGTGTACGAGTTCCAATGTATGTGATTTCGCCGTGGAGCCGTGGAGGATGGGTAAATTCTCAAGTCTTTGACCATACTTCTATTTTACAGTTCTTGGAAAAACGCTTTGGTGTGCAAGAACCTAACATTAGCCCTTACCGCCGTGCTGTATGTGGTGATTTAACAACGGCATTTAATTTTAAAACACCGAATGTTCTGCCTGTTGCTGAACTAGATGGGAAGAAAACCAAAGCCGAAGCCGATGCGATTCGTGTTGCTCAAGCTTTATTGCCACAAGTTCCTGTTCCAAGCCAGCAGCAATTTCCTCAGCAGGAAATGGGAATTAGGCCATCACGTGCTTTGCCATATATTTTGCACACCAGTGCCAAAGTCGATGTCACTCAAAAAACGGTTAAGCTGATGTTCTCTAATACGGGTAAACAGGCAGCCGTTTTCCATGTCTATAACCGATTAGATCTTACGGCTATTCCACGTCGTTATATGGTTGAGGCGGGTAAACAGCTCGATGATGTATGGAATGCTACAAATGGGCAGTACGATTTGTGGGTGCTTGGACCAAATGGTTTCCACCGTGCGTTTAAAGGTAATTTGAGTCAAGCTAACCAGACTCAAGCATTACCGGAAATTAGAGTGTGTGTAGAAGAATGTGATGCGAATTTGTATCTAAAAGTGCGTCATGATGGTAATAAGTCAGTCAAGCTCAACGTCAAAGCAAATGCTTATCTTTCAAACAAGATATGGACGATAGAAACCAATAGTTCTGAAAAAGAACTAGTTTGGGATATGTCTGAATTTGGGGGGTGGTATGACTTCACTGTGACTTTAGCTGATGACGCTACGTTTAGTCGTCGTTTTGCAGGACGTATTGAAACTCAAGAAGATTCAATTTCTGATCCTTATATGGGTTATCTAGAGTCTTAGGTTGGTAAGTTATTTCCCTTAATGTAGGTATTGAAATTTATTCCTCATTAACTGGTGCTAAAAGTCATCTGCAACCTGTCTATAATCTATAAGGATCTTATTTTTGCAACAAAATAGGATAGAGGATGAAAGTGGGCAGGTTTTGCAGATGACAATGCCTTTGGTTACTTTGGGCAAAACCAAAGTAACAGAATGGGCTGTTGGCAAAAAATTCTAAGCGATAAGACTCTGTCGCGTAGGAAAAGAGATATCCATGTCACGATAGTAAATAAAGGGAGTTATGCGGTTGATATAAAATATTATGTGGGAATATGCTGTCGTATAGATGAATAATAAAAATAAAGACTTACCTTTTGTAACAGAATCTCCTAAGCCTGGTCATATTTATCTTTTACCTTGAAACCCTGAATTTTTAAAGTAATGGGGAAAATTTATGCTACAAGGTTTTATTGTATTATTAGCAGTAGTTACATTTGTTCTAATGGCTGCCGATCCACGTGATAGTGGGGCACAAGCGACTCAGTCAGCGTGGCAAAAAACACAAGCGGCAGACATGACCAAGTCGCAAAAAAACACTAATAATGACGCAGATTTTATCTAAGCATTAAAACGCATAGATAAATCAACAGCTCTAACGTCTTTAGTTAGGACGCCCATAGAAATATAGTCAACGCCAGTGGTGGCAACTTCACGCAAGTTTTCAATAGTGATATTGCCAGATGCTTCGAGTTTACAGCGGCCCGCCACATGTTTTACGGCATCAATCATTTGCTGTTGACTGAAGTTATCGAGCATGACAATGTCCGCCCCAGCTTCAAGTGCTTGGTTTAGTTCATCCCAAGTTTCAACTTCGACTTCAACAGGTTTGCCCGGTGCAATTTGATGTGCTTTGGCAATTGCCTGAGCAATACCACCCGCTGCCATAATATGGTTTTCTTTAATTAAGAACGCATCAAATAAACCAAGACGATGGTTTTGTCCACCGCCAATAGCAACAGCATATTTTTGTGCAATACGTAAGCCTGGTAAAGTTTTACGTGTATCGAGAAGTTTTGTATTTAAACCTTCAAGATGCTGAACATATTCAGCAGTTTTTGTAGCAACAGCAGACAAAGTTTGAATAAAGTTTAAAGCAGGGCGCTCTACAGTAAGTAAGCTACGTGCAGAACCTGCAAGTTTTAAAAATGCTTCGTTTGCAGCAACACGTTCACCTTCTTGTTTTAGCCAAGTCACTTGAACAGTATTGTCATAAGCTGAGATGAGCGCATTAACCCACGGTTGTCCAGCTAAAACCATATCTTCGCGGCTAATAATGGTTGCAGTGGCTTGCTCATCTTCAGGTGTGAGCATCGCGGTAATGTCACCGTCCCCAATATCTTCTTGTAATGCTTGTTGAATATTGATTTGAATTGATTGTTCAAGCAAAGACTGAGGTATGCTCATACGGTTTCCATTTTGTCGATGACCCTAAAACTTGCGATATATTAGCACCGTCGACCTGAAAAATAAGCTGTTTTATGAGATTAATCGCGATAAACAATCGCATTTACTACTTTGAAAAGCACATAACTGTTTTAAACTAAAACAATTGGCAAGCAATTTATTGGCGTCTCAATGAAGCAAATCACACCGTATGAAGTTATAGATGGACAATTAAAAGGGGCGAGACAAATCCCTTCTCCAAATTTTAACCAGCGTCCGACTGGCACCGAAATTCAAATGATTGTGGTTCATAATATTAGTTTGCCGCCGTCTCAATTTGGAGGTGGCTATATTGAGCAGTTTTTTCAAAATAATTTAGATTGGTCAGTTCATCCTTATTTTCAGACTATTGAAGGCATGCAGGTTTCTACACATCTGTTAATTTTACGTACAGGTGAAGTCCTACAGTTTGTTAACTTTAACGAGAGAGCATGGCATGCAGGGCGTTCAAGTTATTTAGCTAAAGTAGAATGCAATGATTATTCAATTGGTATAGAACTTGAAGGAAGTGATGATTTACCTTTTGAAGACGTACAATATGAAGTGCTAACTGACGTTGTTACCGCTATCCGTCAGGCTTATCCTGACATTAAAAACCATATTGCAGGGCATTCAGACATTGCACCGGGCCGAAAAACCGATCCGGGGCCTTATTTTAAATGGCAACACTTTAGACAACTGTTAGCACAGAAAAAAACTTGAGTTCATTCATCATTTCACAACGAAAAGATTTTCTAGTTTCATTACAATAGCGTCTTTCGAATATAGCTGTAGGTGAGTGCGATGGCATTGTGGCGATCGACTTTTATTGTCAGTGCAATGACGATGTTGTCACGAGTGTTAGGGCTCGTGCGTGACGTCGTATTGCTCAACGTGTTTGGTGCAGGTAAAGATTTTGATACCTTCGTCGTTGCTTTTCGTATTCCCAACTTCTTTCGACGACTATTTGCCGAAGGCGCCTTTTCTCAGGCCTTTATCCCAGTCTTAACTGAATATAAAACGGGTCGAGCACACGCTGAAGTACAGATCTTAATTAGTCGGGTATTTGGCTGTTTGCTAACAGTTATGACCTTACTCACTTTTGTGGCTATGGTTTTAGCACCTGCAATCATCTATATGTACGCACCGGGCTTCCACAGTGATCCGGAAAAGTTCGATTTAGCCGTCAGCATGTTCCGTTTGACTATTCCATATTTAATGTTTATGTCGCTCACGGCTTTTGCCAGCAGCATCTTAAATAGTTATGGCTCGTTTGCCTCACCAGCTTTTTCGCCAGTTTTGTTAAATGTAGCGATGATTGCAGGAGCGTGGTGGCTTACGCCGTATATGGCTGAGCCAATCAAAGCATTAGGCTGGTCAGTTGTTGCAGCTGGGGTATTACAGTTAGCGATACAAATTCCTGAATTGTGGCGTAAAAACTTACTGATTCCACCTAAAGTTGATTTTAAACATGAGGGTGTAGAGCGTATTTTAAAATTAATGCTTCCAGCATTATTTGGTGTATCTGTGACTCAGATTAACCTATTGCTAAATACGATTTGGGCATCTTTCATGCAAGATGGTTCAGTGTCTTGGCTATATAGTGCCGAACGTATGACTGAGCTACCTTTAGGTTTAATTGGGGTTGCGATTGGTACAGTAATTTTGCCTTCACTTTCTGCCCGTCATGCAGAGCAGGATCAAGCAAAGTTCCGCGGTATGATCGACTGGGCTGCAAAAGTCATTGTATTGGTAGGGTTGCCGGCAAGTATTGCTTTATTTATGCTTTCAACACCGATTATTCAAGCATTATTCCAGCGTGGTGAGTTTGATTTACGTGATACACAAATGACAGCTCTAGCATTGCAATGTATGAGTGCAGGTGTAATTTCTTTCATGCTCATTAAAGTATTTGCACCTGGTTTCTATGCACAACAAGACACAAAAACACCAGTGCGCGTAGGCTTAATGTCGGTCGCAGCTAATGCAATTTTAAACGTTGTATTTATTGGCTTCTTTAAGCTTATTGATTGGCATGCAGAACATATGGCACTTGCACTAGCATCTTCAGGTTCAGCGTTAGTGAATGCCGGTCTACTCTACTTCTATTTGCACAAGCGTAATATTTTCCGATTTGGTTCACATTGGAAGAAATTAGGACTTCAATATGGTTTAGCGAACCTTGCTATGATTGCAGCGCTTTGGTTTGGGCTCAATTGGTATAACGGAGAGCTTTCACAGTGGTTACGTGTTGCCGAAGTCGTAGGGCTATGTGTAGTTGGGATAATTGCTTACCTGATCGGTTTAATCCTTACGGGTTTTCGACCTAGAGATTTAAAACACTAAAAATAAAAAAAGCGATCTAAAATGATCGCTTTTTTTATACTAATACATTTATTTTGGCAAAACTTGCAGCAATTCGATATCGAAAATTAAAGTACTATTCGGACCAATCGTGTCACCTGCACCGACTTCACCGTAAGCGAGATTTGCAGGAATAAAGAAACGTGTTTTACCGCCTTCTTTCATGGTTTGTAGACCTTCAGTCCAGCCTGCAATCACTTGGCTGAGTTGAAACTCAACTGGATGATTACGTGCGATTGAGCTGTCAAACACAGTTCCGTCAAGTAAACGGCCTTCATAATTTACTTTAACACGTGATACAGCTTTCGGTTTTTTACCTGTACCTTCTTTTAATACTTGGTATTGGAGACCTGATTTAGTCGTGATTACACCCGATTTTTTTGCATTATCAGCAAGGAACGCAGCACCTGCTTGAGCATTTTGTTGACCTACTTTTTGAAATTCAACAAGCTGCTTAGCTTCTAAAGTTTTTTTATAATCATTAATCGCTTTCGCCATTTCTTCGTCAGTTAAGCGTGCGGTTTTGTTCTGAGCACCTTCTTGTAAACCTTGATAAAAAATATCAAGATTTAGATCTGTTAAAGCATCAGTATTATTACGGCCCATTAAATAGCCATAGCTATAGCTAAATTGTTCTTTCGCCGGGCTTTTATTTGTAATAGGTGCAGCAGCAAAAACAGATAAACTCATCGTTGATGTTGCAATAATTAAACCAATTTTTTTCATGCCGTTTTCCAAAAAAAAAGGAGAGTACTGTTTTACTCTCCTGAATGTTTTTATTTCACTGAAATGAGTTCTACATCAAAAATCAGCGTACTGTTTGCTGGAATACCAGGAAGTTCCTGAGGACCATAAGCAAGATTAGATGGAATAAAGAACGTCGCTTTGCCGCCTTCTTTCATGAGCTGAAGCCCTTCAGTCCAACCCGGAATGACCTGATTAAGCGGGAATTCTACTGGTTGACCACGCTTATAAGAACTATCGAAAACCTGTCCATTAATTAAGCGACCTTCATAATGTACTTTGACAACAGACTGAGCAGTTGGCTGTTTACCAGTACCTTCTTTAGTAATGATATATTGCAAACCTGATGCAGTGGTTTTTACGCCAGCTTTCGTTTTGTTTTCTGCAAGGAACTGTGCATCTGCAGAGTCAGTAGCTGTACCCGCTTGCTCAGGCTTATCTTGATGCTGCATTTTTTGTTGTAACTCTTTTTCATAAGCAGCAACGGCAGCTTTTAAATCTTCTTGAGTATAAGCACTAGGCTGCTTATTACGCGCATCATGGATCCCTTGAACAAATGCTTTGGTATCCAGTTCAGGAGGAGTTTGCTGAGCAACTTCATACCCAAGAACGTAACTGATTTTTTGAATTGGAGAAGCATTTTTGTCTGCTTTACGTCCGACTTCTGTGGTCGGATGTTGAGTTGCATAATATACAGGTACAAGTGCAGCACCGCCTAAAACTACAGCGACAGCAATGGGTAAGGCTTTACTCATAAAAGGTTCCAAAAATAATCATTTGAGTCTAAAAGGCTGCTTCGATCTTAGCATGCTTCGACTTAAGCATAGAATGTTTAAGAAAAAAAACGAGTGGTTTTTTATATATTTTAGTTAGTTTTAATGTGGCAAAACTTAAAAAGCAAATAAAAAAACCGGATCATTTGATCCGGTTTTTATGAAGAGTTTTAATTAGTCTTCTTTTTGTGCCTTATAGGCATAAGCATAGTTATAACCATACCCACCCCCACTAGAGCGTTGAATATCGTTAAGGATAAAGCCATTCACCTTAACACCGGCTTGTTCAAAACGGTTAACGGTTAATTCAAGCTCTTTCATATGTGACTTAGCATAACGGGCAACGATTAAGTTTACACCAGTATACTGAGAAATAATAATACCATCAGTTACTGCAAGCACTGGTGGAGTATCAATAATGATATGGTCATATTGAGTCTGGAACTTCTCTAGTAAGTCTTTGAACTGGGTAGAGCTCAACATTTCTGAAGGGTTGGTTGGACTCTTACCACGGGTAATCACATCAAGATTTGTAACTTGTGTTTTATGTAATACTTGTGACAAATCAGCCTGCCCACTTAGTAATTCAGAAAGACCAGGTTTCACGTCAACATCGAAGTATTTATGCATATAACCACGGCGCATATCGGCATCAATCAGTAATACACGTTTATTCCCTTGTGCGAAAATAGTCGCTAAGTTAGTTGAAATAAATGATTTACCGACTTCTGGAGACGGGCCAGCAATCATAATAATATTATTTTTTGCTGAGGTTAAAGCGAAGTGAATGGCTGTACGAATACTACGCAAACTTTCAATCGCAATATCATCACTACTTTTAACTGCCAAAATAGGAATACTCTTTTTCTTTTTCAAGATATTCATACGAGTTTCTTGAATAGGAGAACGAGGTACAGTCGCATAAACTGGTAAATCTAATTCATTTTCAATTTGAGTTGAATCATTAACTCCGCTACGCATCATATTACGTAATAATGCAATTAATACACCGATAAAACCACCAACAAAAATAGAAAGTATTAGAACAATTAATTTCTTAGGTTTAATAGGTTTAACAGGTTCTACAGCAGTATCAATAATGCGAACATTACCAATCTCACCTGCATTAGCAATTTTAAGCTGTTGATAACTGTTTAGTAACGACGTATAGAGCTCTGTGTTTACTTTTACATCACGATATAGTTGTAAATATAAACGTTGTGTTTCAGGAAGTTGAGTTAAACGATTATTAAGATCAGCAATCTTTTTATTAATCTCTGTAATTTGTGCATCGATTTGACGGATTAATGGATGATCATTGGTATATTTAGCAGAAAGCTCAGCTTGTTTCTGTTGTAGCTCGATTTTAAGCTTTTCTAAATCAATATTTTGCTTAAGTAATAGCTCCGACTCAGCATTTACATCGACTGTTTTATACTTTTCACGAAATTGGTTAAACTTGATCTCAGAATCTTCTAGCTGCTTTCGAAGCTCTGGTAATTGTTTCTCAAGAAAAGCTAAAGTTTGTTTAGATTCTAAAGACTTTCGCTCAATGTTTTGTTGGTGATAAACAGTTAGAACATTATTTAGTACTTGTGTAATGTGCTCAGGATCTTGACCTAGATAATTTAAACCAATAACACCAGTCACTTTACCTTTTTCAGCAACACTATAGATATCATTAAAATTTTTAACGGCTGTTGGTAGAGCGAGTTTAGTTAAAGTATAGCTTTGTTCTTTCAGGTTACCTTGAGCATTAAGTTGTACCTGCCAAAGACCTCTATTTGTATTTAGTATATTTTTTTTGTTTAATTGACCATTAAATACAACTTGATCTTTGTATGTTAAAGTGAATTGATTTGCACCTTTGAACTCTAACTTTAAGGGTTTATCTAAATAATATTCAGGTACTTTAAGTTCTCGTATAATCAAATTATTATTTTGATTACTGTACAGTACAGATTCATGACGATACTCAAGTCTACTCTTATCTTGTGAAA
Source organism: Acinetobacter sp. AOR43_HL (assembly GCF_027854635.1). NCBI lineage: Bacteria > Pseudomonadati > Pseudomonadota > Gammaproteobacteria > Moraxellales > Moraxellaceae > Acinetobacter > Acinetobacter sp. AOR43_HL. Next base: position 135,318 of record NZ_JAKTHX010000040.1, on the reverse strand, counting down.
TTAACTTGTCGATCAATCCTGATTGGTTATCTTTGACGTTAATATCAAGATTAAGGTTCTGGATGACTTGTCCTAAAACCATTCTAGAACGAAGAATCTCTATTTCTGGATCAGCTGGTGATTTTTGAGATAGACCTCCACTGACTTTAGAAAGGTCACCAAGCAAAGCAGCAGAGGCAGCGCCTTTACTGTCCTCAACTTGTACCATTGCATCTACAGAATAAGTATCTGGCGTTATCCGTAAGTATAGCAAGGCACAAATTAAACTTAAGACCACGCAGCATGCTATGATTTTCCACTGTGCAATCAATGAAAAGAATAACTCTTTTAAATCGATGCTATCTTCGCTAGTTTTAGAGTTTTGGTTCATAAATTTACAACTAATATACAATTATAATTGAGTGCGCCAATCTTGCACATAGCTTTGAATGTTGCGGCAAGTCTGATCAAAAAAAGCTTGGTCATGCTGATAGGGGTCAGGTATATTTTGCCCTTGCCAATGGCCAAGCCTAAAAATTTTACCCTTAGCAAATGGCCAAGTTTGTTCAATATGCTTTTGCTGATTATTGCTCATTACTAAAATCAAATCATTTTGTTTGATCAATTCAGCACTGAGCTGGCGAGCCACGTGTGGTCTCATATCAATATTCAACTGATCCATACAATGAATCGCTTTGTCATCTGCAGTATGACCTACTAGGGCTGAAATACCAGCAGATGAGATATTTAATGTAGGATGTTGGGCCTTTAAAAAGTATTCTGCCATTGGACTGCGGCAAATATTACCTACACAGACTACTAAGATATTTTGTAACTGCATTCTAGTTTTTACCCAATTGATCAAAGGTATAAAGTGCACTTGAGAATGGTACAATCTGGTTCATAATACGCTGCCAGCGTGTTAAACCAGTTGCATCAATATAAACAATATCATTTTTTTGCATTTGGAATTGATTAGATAATGCAAGGTTACCAATACTACTCAAATTGAGCTGATAGATTGTTGATCTTTTTGTTTGTAAATCTGTACGCATGACATAAATACGAGCTGCACTTGCCGAGTATGGATTAACACCTTCACTCTCGCCCAATACATCACTTAGGGTCATTCCCTGATCTCGTAATGGAATTGCTGAACTTTTATTAGACTCACCCATAACATAGAGTTTTTGATTTTGTTTAGTATTTACATAAATTGTATCATTGGGTTGGACTAATAATTTGTGTAGTGAATAACCTTGTTTCTCAAGTGCAACGACATTTAAATTATAAACTTCGCCATTACGAATGAGTTGAATATCAGTATTATCACCAGACTCTTGATTTACACCTCCAGCCATACTTAAGGCTGTATAAATACTAATTGGTTGATCATCTAAAGTGTATTGTCCACTTTTCATAACCTGACCATTAACAAAATAGCGTTTAGCTTGATATGACAACACGCGAACTACAACATCAGGTGTTTTTAAATACTTAGCAAATTGACTTCGTAAATATTTATTGGTCTCAGCCAGTGTTTTCCCTGCAATGTGAACTTGGCCTACAAGTGGTAACTGTACATTTCCTGCAGAATCAATAGGGTATCCAAATGCTTTAATATCAGTAGAGGCACCTTGAATAGGAGGAGTAATTTCAGGATAAGCCCAAAGCTGAATAGATAAAACATCCCCAGCACTTAAGCGGTATTGATAAAAAGGAGTATTAAATAAGGCGCTTATATTTCCTTGTGGACGCAAAGCCTCAGAACTAATCTTTGGAATATTGTTTTGGGTGAGTTGAACAACAGAAACCTCTGCGCCTTGTTCTGTTTTAAAAGTACCTTGTTCAGGTAAGTCGTAAGTTTGTAAGCCTGAGGTGACTGCACATCCTGTAAACGAAAGTGAAATGGCTAAAAATAATAATGTGCTTTGGTGCTTCACATTCAAACCCTTTATTGTTTGTAATCCAATGATACTTTGCATGAAAACATTGGATTGTAGTCTATAATTAACCCAAATCATACTTTATTTGCCAAGCAGTGATTGTATATTTCGAGAAAATTTTGTTTAAAGTCTGCTATATTAACGTAGTAGGTCGTATCCATGATGTTTCTCCATTTAAAATTAAATGGTTAGGTTTTATATATGTTTCAACTTGAGCAACTAAAAATAGCAATTATCGGCTTAGGGTATGTTGGATTACCTTTGGCAGTTGAATTTGGTAAACATAAACCTACAATCGGATTTGATATAAATGAAAATCGGGTATTAGAGTTAAAAAACGGATATGACCATACATTAGAAGTGACTTCTGATGAGTTAAAACACGTACAGCATTTGTCGTATACAGCACATATTCAAGACTTACAGAATATAAACTTTTTCATTGTCACTGTGCCAACACCCATTGACGATTTTAAACAACCTGACTTGACCCCTCTCATAAAAGCATCCCAAAGCATTGCTAAAGTTCTAAAAAAAGGCGATATCGTTGTTTATGAGTCAACGGTTTATCCTGGTGCGACAGAAGAGGTTTGTATACCCGAATTAGAAAAACATTCCGGTTTAAATTTTAATAAAGATTTCTTTGTTGGTTATAGTCCAGAACGTATTAATCCTGGTGATAAACAACGACGTGTCACTAATATTTTAAAAATTACCTCAGGTTCGACTCCAGAGGTCACTGACTATGTTGATCAAGTATATAATTTAATTATTGAGGCGGGTACACATAAGGCCCCGAGTATCAAAGTCGCTGAGGCTGCTAAAGTCATTGAAAATACACAAAGAGATGTGAATATTGCATTAATCAATGAGTTGGCTCTGATTTTTAATAAAATGGGTATCGATACAGAAGATGTACTCAAGGCAGCAGGTACAAAATGGAATTTTTTAAACTTTAGACCTGGTTTAGTTGGTGGTCATTGTATTGGTGTTGATCCGTATTATTTAACGCATAAAGCAGAGTCAATTGGTTTACATCCAGAAATTATTTTGGCAGCTCGTCGCTTAAATGATCGTATGGGTGAATATGTTGCAACCCAATTGATCAAAGAAATGGTAAAGAAACGTATCCAAGTTGTTGGTGCTCGTATATTAATTTTAGGTTTGAGTTTTAAAGAGAACTGCCCAGATATACGAAATACTAAGATTGTAGATATGGTTAAAGCACTAAAAGAATACGATTTAGATCTTGATATCTATGATCCTTGGGTAGATAGTGCTGAGGTTGAAGCAGAGTATGGGTTAGCTCCAATCATGGAATTAAAACAAGGTCGGTATGACGCTATCGTAATTGCAGTTGCACATGATCAGTTTAAGGTAATGAGTACTGAAGACTTTCATTCTTTAGGTAAAAAAAAGCATGTCCTTTATGATTTAAAGCATGTTCTTAATAAAGTAGATGCAGATTTAAGACTATAGCAATGGTATTGATTGGGAAGTTAAAGAACAAAGTATTTGCCAATTCTGTTTGGATGATGTCTGAAAAACTAATTTCAATTTTTGGTTTAATCTTTGTTACCTCATTTGTTGCAAAGTATATAGGTCCTGAAAACTTTGGAAAGCTAACCTTTGCAAGTTCAATTTTTGCCATCATTCAAACAATTGCAATGTTTGGATCGGAAAATATTATTTTTCAAAAAACATCTAAAAACAAAAAATTAGGTGAATATATAATTGATTCCACAAAAATAATTAGAGATATTCTGTATCTTGGCTTTTCATCACTTACATTGTTTTATATTTATTATGCTACTGATTATTTAACTTTTGTATTTTCACTTGCGACAAGTGTGGCGATTTATTTTGCTGTTCACGATGTATATTTAATATATTTTAATGCAATTTTGCAATCTAAAATAAATGCATATTGTAATATTTTAGCTTTGATTATTTCACTAATTATAAGATATTGTATCGCAAAATTTCAGTTAGCAATAGAGTTATTATGTATTCCGATAATAATGATTACCTTGGTACCTTTTTTTATTAGAAAGTATTTGTATGCACAGAAAAAAGTGAGTGAAAGTGATATTGTAGTAGAAAAATTTAAGCGTTATCGAAAATTTATGTTGGGTGTGGGGCGTAAACTTGCTTTCTACTCACTTTCAGTTGCAATTTTTACAAAAACATCGCAGTTATTTCTAGGTATTAAGTCCCAATATGATTTGGGTATTTATACTGTAGCAATGACATTGGGGAATAGTTTCTATTTTGTTTTGGTTGCAATAATTTCTTCATATTTTACACAAGTTTATGTTGAGAAGGATTTTGAAAAAAGCCAAAATATGGTTGCTAAGCTAAGTTTGGTTATCATTTTAATCTGTCTGTTAGTAATGGTTATTTTTTCTTTAACAGGACATTATATTATTGAATGGTTATATGGTAAGCAATATGCAAGTGTAAATAATATTCTAATATTTACAGTATTTGTTACGTTATTTTCAGGGCTTTCCACAATTGCGGAGAAGTATTTGTTGAAATTTAATGCATATGACTATTTGAAGAAAAAAACACTTTATTTAGTTGTCTTTAATATCATACTAACAGCTTTTTTTGTTCATTTTTGGGGTTTAAATGGTGCAGTTTTTGCCATTTTAACTACAGAAATTATGTCATTTTCTATATTTAATTATTTTTATAAAGATAGAATCATACTCGATGTTCAAAAGAGAATTTTTTTACCTTCCACTTATAGAAAAGAGTACAACTAATGATAATTTTAAGTATAATTGTTCCTATATATAAAGTAGAAGAATATATTGTTGAGTGTATTGAGAGTATATGTAATCAATTGATCAGTGGCGTAGAGATTATTTTGGTTAATGATGGTACGCCTGATAGATCTATGGCTTTAGCACGTAATTATATTGCTCAGAAATATCCTCATTTTGAAAAACAATTTGTTTTTATTGATCAAAAAAACCAAGGACAAAGCGTTGCTAGAAATAATGCATTAAAAATAGCAAAGGGTGAGTATGTTGGATTTTTGGATTCAGACGATTATTTATTACCAAACTATTTTTATGAATTAATAAAAGTTATAAATGAGAAAAAAGTAGAAATAATTCATTTTAATGCTAAACAATATGATATAGATAAAGGTTATGTTGAGAATATTTGTTTTGTTACACATAGTAAAATTTCAATAAATGATGAATCCTATAGAGAAAAGTTGTTTTTACAGTCTTATTGGTATCCTTGGTTAAGAGTTATCAAAAAAGACATTCTAAGTAAATTTGCTTTTGATATTAATGTGTATATGGAAGATAAGCTGTATTTTCCAAAAATTTATTACTTTGCAAATGGTCTAGAAATTTTTGAATTGCAAAAAGAACTTATTTGCTACAGACATAGAGAGGGTAGTTCAATTAGAAGTGGGTATCCAGCACCTCTTCTAAATGGAATTGACTTAGGGATAAAGAAATTTATACCAACAAATAAATATCCTCTTTATTCTATTATTTATAATCAATTTTTATCTCAAAAAATATCAATAATGATAGATAGAGGGCAAAGTTTGTCTACAGTCTATTCATTTGTTATTAGTGAGGAGGCAAATATTAAGCTAAATTATAGAGTTAGTTATAAGATTTTTTTGTTAAAGTATTTTCCTTTTATCTATCTAGTGTTATTAAAGTTAAAAAAGAAATGGGTGTGAAAGAATATGGATATGGTTTTTAAAAATAATAAAATAATAGCAACTGTAATTTTTTTAACATTTAATATTGTTTGTATTTTATTTTACTTTTTTGGAATTTTTAATGACTTAAGTGATAGCTTCTATCATAAGTTTTGTGAATTTTTATATATATTAAACTTTGCCCTAATCCCCTTTTTGTTTTATATTTATAGGGTGAAAATATTTTCTCCTCAAGGCTTGTTTTATATATCAAGTTGTTTGTTTGCTTTAGGTAGAGTTTTTTTAAGTTTTTTTGGTTTATATCGAGATTACTATGAATTGTATTGGGGGCAGCTTTTTTATTTTAATAATTTAGATTTTTTTGAGAGTTTAATTTTTTGGCAATTATCGTTATCTTCTTTTATATTAGGTAGCTTGATTTTTTCTACTCGGTTAGAGTTTAATATACAATTAAGCAATTTGAATTATAAAAAAACATTTTATATTTTAAACTTTTTAAGTGCAACTATACTTTTTATTTTATGGTTTCCAATATCTTATGAAATGATTTCAATGTTTATGGTAGCTGGTTATGAAGGGTTGTATACAGGTCAGGCGGATTATAGTTTTGGTGCTCAACGTATAGCAAGTTTACTTCTCCCTATAATGGTAGCAACCGGTGTTTTATGCAATAATAAAAGAAGTTTATATTTTTCTTTATTTATTCTGTTTTTGTATATATTAGTAAATCTATTTGTTGGTCAAAGAGCACTTTTATTTGTTTGGGTATTAATTTGTTTATGGATGTATAATTTAATAACAAAAAGAGATTTACCTTTTTTTAAAATTTCATTACTGGGTATTTCTTTAATGATTTTTGCACAATTTTTAGAAAGCTTTAGAGGAGGTCGAAGCGACTTTGGTTTAGAAAATCCTCTATCAAAATTTATTTATGTACAAAGTCTAACTTATATATTGCCATCAATAGTAAATAGTTTACATGCAGAATGGCCTCCATTGACTTATGTAACAATGTTTTTTCCTGTAGCTGGTTTGTTTTCATCGTTAGGTTTAGTGACAGGAAGCCAAAATTATAATTCAGGCGCTTTTTTTGCTTATACATTAAATAACTCTTTATTTGATAATGGGTTTGGTTTAGGGTGGTCTGTTTTTTTAGACTTGTATATTTTAAGTGGACGTAATTATTTGTTATTAAGTTTTTTTTCTTTTATATTAGGATTAGTTTTTTGTTATTTAATAGAAAAATCTAAAAAAAATGTATTGTTTTTATACGTATTATTGTCTTCGCTTCCTGCTTTTATGTTCGCACCACGGAGTTTGATGTATTCTATTAGTTCTGGTTTAATTTATTCATTTGTCTGTTTCCTCCTTATTTTTATTTTTGTTATTGTTATTAAAAAGAGATAGTTAAATGACTTTTGAGCAGCCTTTAATAAGTGTTTTGATTCCAGTTTACAATGTTGAAGCTTTTGTTAAAGAAGCAGTCTTTTCAATTTGTAATCAAACATATAAAAATATTGAAATAATAGTAGTTGATGACTGCTCTACTGATAATACATACAATATAGTTGCTGAATTAGCTATGATTGATCCAAGAATTAGACTTTATAAAAATGATAAAAACTTAAAAATAGTAAAAACTTTAAATTTCGCATTAGAACAGGCAAAAGGAGAATTCATTGCAAGAATGGATGGCGATGACATAAGTACGCCAGAAAGACTAGAAAAACAGTTAGAATTTTTGTTAAAAAATCCTCAATATTATTTAGTGGGTTGTCATGTTAATACTATAGACCCTAATAATAGAATAATTGGTAAGCAAGAAATGCCAATCAATGATAATATTATTAATAAAACAATAAAGTATAGTTCGCCAGTTCTACATATTTGGTTAGCTAAGCGAGAAGTCTATACTAAACTTAAAGGATATAGAGAAATTCCTGGTGCTGAAGACTATGATTTTTTATTAAGAATGCATTCATTAGGTTTACTCTTTACTAATCTAAATAGTTATGAATATTCAGTTCGTATTCGTGACGGGAATACTACCTCTACAATTGGTTTTAATCAGAGATTGATGTCAAATTATGTGCTTGATCTATATGAGATGAGGCTAAAAACTGGAAAAGATGATTTTAGTGAATTGAATGTTTCACAATATTTAGAAAAATATTCTAAATATAAAGCGGATTTTGATCAGTCAAATATTTTTTTAAAATCTGCATTTATGGCAAAGGCTGATAAAAAGTTTTTGAAAATGTTATTTTTTATAGGCTTATGCGTCATGAAATCCAGATTTCAATTGCAATATCTTTTAAAGCGATTGGTTTTTAAAATAATTACGATAGGCTAAGCTATGAAAATTCTTTTTGTAATTAATTCTTTAAAGAACAAATCTGGAACTGAACGTGTTGCTATTGAACTGGCAAACAAATTATCTCTCATGGCTAATTATGATGTTACTCTTTTAAACAGAGAGTCTGATAAAAGTAATACAGCTTATCCAGTTTCTGATAATGTAAATGTAGTGGCAATTTCAGGTAACTTCTTTGAATTTTATAAAAAATTAAAGATACATCTTTCTCTTCACTCTTATGATATTGTGATTGTACATAATATGGGTAAGTTATCTTTATTATGTACTCTTTTACCTAAAATCAAAAAATTGGTTACATTAGAGCATGTCTCTTTTGTTAGTCGTCCTAAAAAAGTTCAAGTCTTAAGTAAATTCTTTTACAAGTGGGTTGATCAGGTTGTTACCTTAACTCAAAAGGATAAAGAGCAATTTGATAAATTTCATTCTAAAGTTATTGTTATTCCCAATTTTTCACCCTTCCCTATTGTCTCAGAATCTCCGCTGAATAGTAAACAAATTGTAACGATAGGTCGTTTAACCGATCAGAAAAATTACCTTCATTTATTGAAAGCTTGGAAAAAAATATATCAAATGATACCAGAGTGGCACCTTAATATTTATGGTGAAGGTGAACACAAAAAAATGCTACAAGATTATATTGAGGAGAACTCTCTACAGCGCGTTATTTTGAAAGGCAGTACATCAAATGTGCAAGAGGTATATAGACAATCAGACTTTTTTGTAATGTCGTCTAAGTATGAAGGTTTACCTATGGTTTTAGTAGAGGCGCAGAGTTTCGGGTTACCTATTGTTTCTTATGATTGTCCTTTTGGACCAAGTGATGTTATTCAAAATCATAAAAATGGCTTGTTGGTTGAGAACCAAAATATTGAGGCATTGGCAGATGCGATTTTACAACTTGCTTCCTCTCCAGATATGTTGGCGCAATTCTCACAAAATTCATTGATCAATGCTAAAAAATATCAGCCTGAACAGATCTTAAAAGTTTGGATTGAAAAGGTTTTGGAAGGTTAAAATTGTATGTTCTCGGTTCTATTATCCCTATATCATAAAGAAAAACCTGAATATCTAGAAAAGTGTTTTGAAAGCATTTGGGATAATCAGAGCTTGAAGCCAAGTGAAATAGTTTTAGTTTTAGATGGGCCTATTGGTGAGCAACTCACAACTTCTGTACAGGAGTGGCAAGTTAAAATCGGTGAAAAACTAAAAGTAGTTGCGTTACCGCAAAACGTAGGGCTTGGTAAGGCATTAAATGAAGGGCTAAAACAGTGTAGTGCTGATTGGGTTTTTCGTATGGATACTGATGATATTTGTACATCTGATCGGTTTGAAAAACAACTTGCTTTCATAGAACAAAATCCGGATGTTGTTTTGTTTAGTTCTCAAGTAATGGAATTTAATCAAGATATTACTGATGCCGATGTAATCAAGTCTGTGCCTTTAACACATGACGAGATTAAAAAATTTGCACAAAAACGTTGTCCCTTTAACCATATGACCGTCGTGTACAAGCGTGATGTTATTTTGTCTCTCGGAGGTTATCAGCATCATTTATTTATGGAAGACTACAACTTATGGTTACGTGTAATTGGTAATAATTATAAAGTTGCGAACTTACCTGACGTCCTTCTATATGCTCGTGTTGGTAATGGTATGCACGCACGACGTAAAGGTTTCCAATATATTAAAAGTGAAAAACAGTTACTAGATTTAAAAAAACAACTAAAGTTACAAAATCCTGTATATGCTAATATGCTGTTTCTGATACGGTCTGCCTTTAGACTGTTGCCAGCAAATATGCTAGGTAAAATTTATAATACCTTTCTTCGTAAAGATATTAAAAAATGAGTGAATGAAAATATGAAACGCTTAGTAGACATAGTCATTTCTTTAATAGCTCTAACCGTACTGTCGCCAATATTTCTGATAGTTGCTTATAAGGTCCGTAAAAATTTAGGTTCACCAATATTCTTTTATCAAGAAAGACCTGGAAAGGACGGAAAATTATTTAAAATGATTAAGTTCCGTTCGATGAAGGATGCCTTTGACGCGCAGGGGAATCCATTGCCAGATGAAGCTCGTATTACGCCTTTTGGTCAAAAATTGCGTTCTACTAGCTTAGATGAAATGCCACAGCTTATTAATGTCTTAAAAGGTGATATGAGTGTGGTGGGTCCTCGTCCAATGTTAAAAGACTTTGTCGCTTTATATTCACCAGAACAAGCACGTCGCTTAGAAGTACGTCCTGGAATGACTGGTTTAGCTCAGGTCAGTGGACGTAATGAACTGGATTATGAAGAACGGTTTAAATGTGACGTTTGGTATGTAGACAATCATAGTGTTTGGGTTGATTTTAAAATCATGTTTAAAACAGTCAAAGTGATGTTAAGACGCGAAGGTATTAATGCACCAGGGCATGTAGGACCATCTTTATTTAAAGGTAATGACGTCCAAGAAAATGTCGACTCATCTGTAAAGTAAATTTTATATCTTGAAATATTTCTTATGATCAAAAAAGCAGTTTTACCAGTAGCTGGTTTAGGTACACGTTTTTTACCCGCAAGTAAGTCAATCCCAAAAGAAATGGTTACGGTAGTTGACCGCCCAGCCATTGAATATGTCGTCCGTGAAGCGGTGGAAGCTGGAGTTGAACAGATTATTTTAGTGACTCACTCTTCAAAAGCATCGATTGAAAACTATTTTGATCGGAACTTTGAGTTGGAGACTACTCTAGAGCAAAAGAAAAAATTTGATTTACTTGCAGAGATTACCCAAATCGTTCCTGCTCATGTGAGTGTGGTAAGCGTAAGACAACCTCAACCTTTAGGTTTAGGGCATGCGGTTTTATGTGCGAAAAGTGTAGTAGGGCAAGATGATTTTGCTGTGTTATTACCAGATGTATTGGTGAAAGATAGCTCAGGGCAGAATGATTTGTCGCGTATGATTTCTCGTTATAATGAATGTCAGGCGGCACAAATTATGGTAGAAGCAGTTCCTAATCACTTAGTAGATCAATACGGTATTGTTGATGTTGCACAAAGTCCAAATGAAGGCGAAAGCATCGCTATGCAGGGCATTATTGAAAAACCTGTAGTGGGTTCTGCACCGTCCAATTTATCTGTTGTTGGTCGTTATGTTTTGCCTGCAAAAATTATGCAATTACTCGAAAATACACCGAAGGGTGCGGGTAATGAAATTCAGTTAACAGATGCAATTGCGATGCTGCAACAAACTGATGTAGTGGAAGCCTATCGTATGCAGGGACAAACCTTTGACTGTGGTAGTAAGCTTGGTTATTTAAAAGCCGTACTTCACTATGGCATAGAACATCCTAAATTAGGAAATGATTTTAAACAGTTGATTCAAGAACTTAAATTATAAATTTTGTAGCTCAACTTAAGTATTTGTAAAAAATAATGAATATTTGAGCTGTTCAACATATTCTCTTCCCATAATGGGAAGAGAATTCTATATAATATTAAAATCAGGTGTACAATGAAAATCGCGGTATTTGGAACCACCTTGCACGCTGGTGTAATGGCAGCGTTACTAGCTGAATATGGTAATCAGATCTATTGGTGTACAAGTGTCACCTGTGAAGAAAATATATCTGTACTTTCATATCAAGATCAAGAAGTTAATCATTATTTAAATAAACAAAGAAAGGCGGGTTTTTTAACAGAAAGTCCTTTTTCTCAAATTCCTTTAGATATTGAAGTTTATTTATTTTGTTTTAGCCCAACACAAATCGAGCTTGCTTTAAAAACAGTTGAAAAGTTGAGTGAGCGCCCGATAGTTCATCCACGTTTAATGATCAATGGCTCAACTTTTGGTTTACATGGTACAGAAAAATTAAAGCAACATTTACCTAAAGACGAGTGGGTTTATTTTCCTGATGTGATTCAAGAAGGAAATGCGATTAATAGCGTGCTGAACGTAAAACATGTCATTGTTGGTGTTGAATCAAGCTATGCTCAAGACATAATGCAAGAGTTATTGCGTCCATTCTTCCGTTTTAGCTATCAATATTTATTCATGCCGATTTTAGATGCCGAATTTACTAAGCTCAGCATTTCAGGCATGTTAGCAACTAGAATTAGTTATATGAATGACCTTGCTCTAGTTGCGGAAAAGTTGGGTATAGATATTGCGAATGTAAAGCATGGTATTGCTGCAGATACACGTATTGGTGCAGCCTACTTGTCGGCAGGTGTTGGGTTTGGGGGTGAAAATTTTTCACATGATATTTTAACACTTTCTAGTACTGTTTCCGAAACGGGTGTGAAAAGTCGTCTTTTAGAACAAGTTTGGGCTATTAATGAACAACAAAAAGAAATTTTATTCCGTAAGTTGTGGAATTATTATCATTGTGACTTGAGTGGAAAAACGGTTGCAATTTGGGGGGCTTCATTTAAAGAGAACACCCCAAGTACACATAACTCACCTATTCATATCTTATTGGCTGCTTTATGGGCCCAAGGTGTAAAAGTACGGTTACATGATCCGCAAGCTCTTGATGAAATTGCAGCTTTATATGGCAGCCGAGAAGACCTAATCTTATGCGCTGATCAATATGAAGCCGTACAGGGTGCCCATGCTTTATGCTTAGTGACGGCATGGAAACAATATTGGAGCCCTGATTTTAAACAGTTGCAACAATTAATGCAGCATCCTCTTATTTTGGATGGGCGTAATATTTACGATCCGGCATATGTGAAAGCAAAAGGTTTCGCTTATGAAGGAGTAGGTCGATTATGAGTAAATCTATCGAGAAGTTTCCTAAAGAGTTAGTCTCGCCTATAGCACAGCTTCATTCCTTGGTTGAGAAGAATTCAAAATTACATATCAAAGAATTATTTGCAGCCGAGCAAGACCGCTTTCAAAACTATTCGGTAAAGTTCGATCAATTGGTTTTTGATTATAGTAAACACCGTATAACTAAAAGTGTTTTAGAACAATTGTTTGCTTTAGCAAAGACGAAACAATTAACTCACTGGATTGAGCGCTTATTTTCCCAAGACAAAGTCAACTGTACTGAGCAGCGTGCAGCTATGCACTGGGCCTTACGTTTACCATCGGAATATTCTAAATTTCCTGAACTCACAAAACAGGTTCATACTCAATTACAGCGTATGTACGCTTTGGTTGAAAAAATCCATGCTGGGCAATACCGCGGTGCTACGGGTGAAGTGATTCAGGATGTCGTTAATATTGGTGTAGGTGGTTCCGATTTAGGGCCTCAAATGGTGACCCATGCACTATGCGATTTTAAAGTAAAAACTGCCAAACCTCTTAATGTACACTTTGTTTCGACTATGGATGGTAGTCAGTTATCAGACTTGCTCCATCAACTGCGTCCGGAAACGACTTTATTTATTATTTCTTCAAAGTCATTTGGCACTATTGATACTTTATCCAATGCACAAACAGTTCGTCAGTGGCTTGAAAAAGCGTTAGGAAAACATGAACGCGTTGTAAAAAGTCATTTTATTGGTGTTTCTACAAAAGCTGATAAAATGACCGAATGGGGAATTGCTCCTGAAAACCAGTTGCTGCTTTGGGAGTGGGTAGGTGGACGTTATTCTCTTTGGTCGTGTATTGGTTTACCTATTGCATTGTCAGTTGGGATTGATGGGTTTCAGCAGCTTTTAGCTGGTGCACATGCTGTCGATGAACACTTTCAAAATACAAGCTTTGAGCAAAATATACCGGTTCTCATGGCATTATTAGGGGTCTGGAATAATAATTTTTTAAATATACAGACCCATGCTGTATTACCTTATGATGGCCGTTTAAAATATTTTGCAGCCTATTTGCAGCAGCTTGAAATGGAATCTAATGGTAAGTCAGTACAACGTGATGGACAAAAAGTTGAATTAGATACTTGCCCAATTGTATGGGGTGAGGTTGGCCCAAATGCTCAGCATGCATTTTACCAGTTACTCCATCAAGGAACTCAGGCAGTAACTTGTGATTTTATTGCTCCTATAAAACGTTATAATGCAGATCATTTTACTTATGTAGAAAATGCTGAAGCATTAGTTGAGCAACATCATCTTGCACTTTCAAACTGTTTGGCGCAATCACGTTTATTGGCTTTTGGTAATGAAGCTTTGGATTCAGCTGAACTAAAGAATTTACCAATTTATAAACAATATGAAGGTAATCAGCCGAGTTCGACATTACTTTTAAAAGAACTAAATCCATATAGTTTAGGGATGTTAATTGCTTTATATGAACATAAGGTATTTGTTCAGTCGGTAATTTGGAATATTAATCCGTTTGATCAATGGGGTGTTGAAAAAGGTAAGCAGATTGCTGATCAGTTACTTCCAATTTTAAATGGTGCTCAAAATGATCTTTCAACACTTGATGCTTCAACACGTGGTTTGATTAAAATTTTATTAGGAAAAGTCGATGGCTAAAATTTTAGTTACAGGTGGTGCAGGTTATATTGGTTCACACACTTGTGTAGAGCTTTTAGAAGCAGGCCATGAAGTTATTGTATTTGATAACCTTTCAAATAGCTCAAAAGAATCTTTAAATAGAGTTCAAGAGATCACACAAAAAAGTTTAACTTTTGTGGAGGGTGATATTCGGAATTCTGGTGAGCTTGACCAAGTGTTTCAAGAACACTCAATTGATGCGGTTATTCATTTTGCAGGTTTAAAAGCAGTAGGTGAAAGCCAGGAAAAACCGCTTATTTATTTTGATAATAATATTGCAGGCAGTATTCAACTGGTGAAGTCAATGGAGAAAGCTGGTGTTTATACATTAGTATTTAGCTCCTCTGCGACCGTATATGATGAGGCAAATACCTCTCCGCTGAATGAAGAAATGCCAACAGGTATGCCAAGTAATAATTATGGATATACAAAACTAATTGTTGAGCAATTATTACAAAAACTTTCAGTAGCTGACTCTAAATGGTCTATTGCTTTACTACGTTATTTTAACCCAGTAGGTGCACATAAGAGTGGGCGTATTGGTGAAGACCCGCAAGGTATCCCAAATAATTTAATGCCTTATGTGACTCAAGTTGCTGTTGGTCGTCGTGAAAAATTATCCATTTATGGTAATGATTACGATACAGTAGATGGTACAGGTGTGCGAGATTATATCCATGTTGTTGACTTGGCGAATGCACATTTATGCGCTTTAAATAACCGTCTACAGGCGCAAGGTTGCCGTGCATGGAATATTGGTACAGGTAATGGTTCATCTGTTTTACAAGTAAAAAATACCTTTGAACAAGTGAATGGCGTACCTGTTGCTTTTGAGTTCGCTCCACGTAGAGCAGGGGATGTTGCGACTTCTTTTGCTGACAATGCTCGTGCAGTTGCTGAGTTGGACTGGAAACCTCAATACGGTTTAGAAGATATGCTTAAGGATAGCTGGAATTGGCAAAAGCAGAATCCGGCGGGTTATAAGAGCTAATTATTTAAATTTTCTAAATTCAAATATATAGCAGTTGTTGGTCAATAGAACGCGTGTTTTCTAAAGAGACAGCAGTTGTAGCGGTTATTTTCATGCTAGTATTCGCCACAATTCTGTTAGCCTCTTTTTGCAGTCATGGTTTTTCTACGTCAACAACTGTTATTCATCTTTATTGCCTTTTTATCTACCTGTGTAGGTATATATGTTGCATGGGACATGAATTTAACTGGGCATAAGTTTTATACCTATTTGATTTCAGAAAAGGCTATTTTTTCAATTCTTTTTAACTACGCGGTAATTCAACTATTTTTTATTGTGGTTGGTCGTAAATATGCTGCAATTTTTTTAAGCCAATTATTCGTTATATTTTTAAATTTTATTAATAAAAAGAAGCAACAGTATTTATTTAGCAATTTAAGTCCTGAAGATATTTTTTTACTTCCAGAAGCAATGAAAGCCACTCCTTGGCACTTACAACTTATCTTTTTTACTCTTATTATTTTCTTTCTTATCATACTTTTAATTGCTCTACGTAAAGAAAGTAAAGCCACTTTTCATACCTATGTCCCTAATATCATTATCTTTGGACTAATCAGTAGTGGTTTAATTTACTTAAATTTTATTAAGAACCCTACAGGCGCTTGTTTTTCTGAAAGAAAACCTATGATTTGTGCTAGCTTGCAGGAATTTCCCAATACCAGAAATGATTGGGTTGGTGACTACCGGAAGATACAAGATTATGGATTTGTGACTTTTTACGTTTCTAAAGTATTGGATAATGTAACTAGCGTATTGTTACCTAGTCGCAAAGTATCTGAATCAGCGATACAACAAATTTTGCACCAACATCATATTTTACATCCGTTAGAGAATAAAACTCCTCAATATCCAAATATTATTGTAGTAATGGAGGAGTCTTTTTGGGATTCACACAAATTAGATAATGAGCTTCCGAAAGATTTATTGTCTTTTGTTCAACAAAATCAAGTGTCTAATTTATTGTCGCCTACTTTTGGCGGAGGTACTGCGAATGTAGAATTTGAAGCCCTTACAAGCCTGAATACGACTTTTTTTCCTAATGAGCTGTTATATGTTTCTAAGCTAAAAAAACCAATTTATGCTCTTCCTTATTATTTAAATTCAATGGGTTATCAAACGGTTGCAATGCATAATAACTATAGTTATTATTATAATCGTAATAAGGTATATCCAGACTTAGGGTTTGAGAAATTTATATCACTTGAAAATATGATTGCTCAAAAAGATCGGAGTAATATATTTAATCAAGGGGGCTGGGCCACAGATGACCTTATTTTTGATTCGATTAAGTCTACTCTAAAACAAAATGAGCAAAAGCCAAAGTTTATTTATGCGATTACCGTCGAAAATCATCCAATGTATAATGATGATCGATTTGGGAGACAGAATTATAAATTTAGTAGAGAACTAACTGAAACCCAAAAACAAAAATTAAGTACTTACACGGCTGGAATTGCACGTGCTGATCAAAAGTTGCAGGAGCTTGCTGAATATTTAAAGACTGTAGAACGGCCAACAATTTTAGTGGCTTTCGGTGATCATTTGCCTAATTTGCAAGAAGTCTATGATAGATATGGATTTTTTAAAGAAGATACTGAGCGAACTAATCTCAAAAATTATCAGACGCCGTTTGTAGTGTGGAGCAATTATAAATTAGATAAGAAGCCATTGAAGCAACCTTATATTGCTGCAAGTTTTGTTGCTCCAAAATTGTTAAAGCTAGCAGGGCTACCTTTGTCAGATTATTATCAATTTGTTGATAATGTTTCGAGTTGTTATAACGCTATACATCAAAAATTTATAAAAGAAGCTCCAACTTGTAACTTTAACAATAAAGTTTTGTTAAAGGATTATGAAAATTTAAATAGAGATGTATTAGATGGGAATAATCATACTTATAAGATTATGCAAAATACTCAAATAGAGATGGAAAAGTAATTTCCATCTCTATTATATAGGAATTATTAAGACTGAATTAATCCAGTCAATTCATCTACATAATATTGCATTGGCTGAGCTTGGCGGTCTGCACGGCTTTCAATGTTGAGGCGTAATAACGGTTCAGTATTTGAAGCACGGACATTAAAACGCCATGCGCCAAAGTCGAGGCTTACCCCATCGGTACGGTCAATTTGTGGATTTTGATTCGCATAGAAGTCGAAAATCTTTTGAATCGTAGTTTGCGTATCGGCTACTTTAAAGTTGATTTCACCACTACAAGGGAACTTGGCAATCATATTTTCAACGAGTGTTGAGAGAGATTGTCCTGTTTCAGAGAGTAGAGCAATGGTGAGTAACCAAGGAATCATACCGCTGTCACAGTAAGCAAAATCACGGAAATAGTGATGGGCACTCATTTCACCGCCGTATACTGCATTGTGTTCACGCATAACATCTTTAATAAATGCATGCCCCGATTTTGACTGTACAGCAACACCTTTATATTCGTCGACGATATCAAATGTGTTCCACACTAAACGTGGGTCATGCACAATTTTTTCGCCTGACTGTTTGATTAAGAAAGCTTGAGCCAATAGGCCGACAATATAGTAGCCCTCAATAAACTGACCTTTTTCATCGAACAAGAAACAGCGGTCAAAGTCGCCGTCCCAGGCAATTCCCATATCTGCTTTATGCTCAATGACAGCATTACGGGTACTGTCACGGTTTTCAATTAAAATTGGGTTGGGAATCCCATTTGGGAAAGTACCATCTGCTTCATGGTGAATTTTAATAAATTCAATAGGTACATTAAGCGCCTTAAATTTTTCTTCAATGGCATCAATCACATGACCAGCTGCACCATTACCCGCGTTTACCACTAACTTTAATGGACGGATTTTTGCAGGTTCAATATAAGTCAGTAGATGGTCAACGAACTCAGGCAAAATGTTATAGCTTTGCGTTGTACCTTTTTGGCTAACTTCTTCAAAGTTATTGGTCTCTGCTAAAGCCTGAATTTCTTTTAAACCAGTATCGGCACTAATTGGACGAGCATTTTCTCGAACCAATTTCATACCGTTATAGTCCATTGGGTTATGACTCGCAGTTACTTCTATACCACCTTGTACGTCTAAATGAAAAGCGGCAAAGTACACTTCTTCAGTACCCGTCATGCCTAAATCAAGCACATTCACACCCGCATCATTTAAACCGCGGATGGTCGCTTGTTTTAAAGCCTCACTGCTTAGACGAATATCACAACCTACAACCACAGTTTTTGGTTTATAGATTTGTCCGTAAGCGCGGCCAATTTTATAGGCGATTTCTTCATTCAATTCGGTGCCGAGTTTGCCTCGGATATCATAAGCTTTAAAACACGTTAAAGTAGTCATTATTCAATTCAATACATGTGGTTTGAGTTGTGTGCACATTATACATAGATCATCAAATTGGTACGTTTATAGTTTTTATATTCAAATACTTCATTTCTGTAGGTCATATTTAAGTTTATAAGGAAGCTTTTTACGACTTTAGTCGAATAAAAAAAATTATAGATGAGAAATGGCTTGATTTTTCTTGTCTCTATTGGTCATACCAATTGTGATAGTTATTTAATCATTGATCTTACCAATAACTGTGTTTATGATGCGCATTGTGGTTTAAGGAAAAACATTTGCACTTAAATTTTAATTGGTCATACCAATTTGTGTTAAATGTTGAAATTTTAAGGTACAAAAATTCGCCCCGGCATTTCAAGGAGATGACAATGCTCAATATGTGGCAACAACTTTATGACCCTTTAAATAATATTTGGCTGTCCAGTGCGGTTGCATTAATCCCGATTATTTTCTTCTTTTTGGCGTTGGCTGTTTTTCGTTTAAAAGGCAGTATCGCGGGTACGGGCACAGTCATTATTGCATTATTGATTGCACTATTTTTCTATCAAATGCCGGGTCAAATGGCCTTTGCGTCAATCATTTACGGTTTCTTCTACGGTCTATGGCCAATTTCATGGATCATTATTGGGGCAGTTTTTCTATACAAAATTTCGGTAAAAACAGGCCAGTTTGAGATTATTCGCTCAAGCATTTTGTCGATTACCGAAGACCAACGTCTGCAAATGTTATTGGTTGGTTTTGCATTTGGTACTTTCCTTGAAGGGGCGGCTGGCTTTGGTGCTCCAGTTGCGATTACCGCTGCACTCCTTGTTGGTTTAGGCTTTAAGCCACTTTACGCTGCTGGTTTATGTTTAATTGTAAATACGGCGCCAGTGGCATTTGGTGCAATGGGTATTCCAATTATTGTGGCGGGGCAGGTTTCTGGTGTAGACACCATGGAAATTAGCCAGATGGTTGGTCGTCAGTTACCATTTTTAGTCATTATTGTGCTGTTCTGGATCATGGCGATTATGGATGGCTGGCGTGGTGTTAAAGAAACTTGGCCTGCAGTGTTAGTCGGTGGTGGTGCTTTTGCGATTGCCCAATATCTTACATCTAACTTCATTGGTCCTGAGTTACCAGACATTACCGCAGCAATTGCATCATTGGTGAGCTTAACTTTACTGTTCCGTGTTTGGAAACCAAAACATATTTTCCGCTTTGAACCTGAAGCGGGCCAAACTTTGACTCAGCAACCTACTACGGTTCAACGTTATAGCATTGGAAAAATTGCTAAGGCATGGTCTCCATTTGCCATCTTAACAGTCATGGTGACGATCTGGAGTATTAAGCCATTTAAAGCATTATTTGCAAAGGATGGTGCTCTTGAACACTGGATTTTTAAACTTGAAGTACCGTACTTACATAAATTGGTCGAAAAAATGCCGCCAATTGTGGCAGAGATGAAACCATACGAAGCGATTTATAAGTTTGACTGGTTCTCTGCAACAGGTACTGCAATTTTTATTGCCGCAATCATCACTGCTATTTTCTTAAAAATGAAAGCAAGTGAGGCAGTTACAACCTTTGGTGAAACACTCAATGAGTTAAAAACACCGATTTATTCAATTGGTATGGTGTTGGCTTTTGCTTTTATTGCGAACTATTCAGGTTTATCTGCAACTTTAGCTTTGGCTCTATCACATACGGGTCATGCATTTACTTTCTTCTCACCATTTTTGGGTTGGCTTGGTGTATTCCTTACGGGTTCAGATACCTCTTCAAATGCTTTGTTCTCGGCACTACAGGCAACCACAGCTCAGCAAATTGGTATCCCAGAAGTATTGCTTGTGGCTGCCAATACCAGCGGTGGTGTAACAGGGAAGATGATTTCTCCGCAGTCGATTGCGATTGCTTGTGCCGCAGTAGGCTTAGTTGGAAAAGAGTCTGACTTGTTCCGTTTCACGGTAAAACATAGCATCATATTCACTGTCTTTGTTGGCATCATTATTACGGTTCAGGCTTATCTTGTTCCGTGGATGATTCCATAACTCCAGTGAAGGAAACGCGATGAGAATCTCCGATCAAGTGGCCATGAAATTGCAGGCATTAATTGAAGAACGTCACATGAAAAAAGGTGACCGTTTGCCTGCCGAACGCCAGCTTGCAACTAGCTTGGGAGTTTCTCGTCCGTCTTTGCGTGAAGCAATTCAACAGCTCAATAGTCAAGGGGTGCTCAGTAGCCGCCGTGGCGATGGGACCTATATTCAGCAGTTACCTGAACAGTGGCCACAGCAACTGATTGTGAACCCGATTAGCAACCTGATTGAAGAAGATCCGCTCTACCGTTTCGATGTGCAAGAGGCGCGGTTATTACTTGAAGGTGGCACTGCTTGGTATGCCGCATTACGCTCAACGCCTGAAGATCGCGCCAAAATTCATCATTATTTTAATGAAATTAGTCGCCATCAAAATGCGGGTGACTCGGCGCAAGCTGCGGTGGCCGATGCTGAATTCCACTTAGCGATTGCTGAAGCATCTCACAATGTTGTGTTGATCCAAATGATGCGTAGTCTGTTCGATTTGCTGCAATACAACGTCTTGTTAGGACGTAAAAAAGTTTATAACGACCCCGTAAATGGTGACTTGCTGAGCGAGCAGCATTTTCAGGTAATGGATGCTATTGATCGTAAAGATCCCGAGGCCGCACGCCAAGCTGTCTGCGGTCATATTGAATTTGTGATTAATCATGTACGTTCTCTGGATGAAGACGAAGCTCGCCAGAAACGTGCAAACCGTTTAAATAGAGTTGATTCAAAATGATTATTTCTTCTGGCAATGATTATCGTGCTGCGGCACAACGTCGCTTACCACCATTTTTATTTCATTACATTGATGGTGGAGCGTATTCAGAATATACCTTAAAGCGTAACGTACAAGATTTGTCAGAAATTGCATTGCGTCAACGTGTGCTCAATGACATGTCAGCGTTAAGTTTAGAGACAAAACTATTTAACGAAACCTTGTCTATGCCAGTTGCATTAGCGCCTGTGGGTTTAACAGGTATGTATGCACGCCGTGGTGAAGTGCAAGCCGCAATGGCAGCCGATAAAAAGGGCATTCCATTTACACTTTCAACGGTTTCGGTGTGTCCGATTGAAGAAGTTGCACCAGCAATTAACCGTCCAATGTGGTTCCAGCTTTATGTATTACGTGACCGTGGTTTTATGCGTAATGCTTTGGAACGTGCAAAAGCAGCTGGTTGTTCAACACTGGTATTTACTGTAGATATGCCTGTACCGGGTGCGCGCTACCGTGATGCCCATTCGGGTATGAGTGGACCAAATGCTGCGATGCGCCGTTATATGCAGTCTATGTTCCATCCACATTGGTCGTGGAATGTCGGCTTAATGGGTCGTCCGCACGACTTGGGCAATATCTCTAAATATTTAGGTAAACCGACTGGGCTTGAAGACTATATTGGTTGGTTAGGCTCGAACTTTGACCCATCCATTTCATGGAAAGACCTTGAGTGGATTCGTGAATTTTGGGATGGCCCAATGGTGATTAAGGGCATTTTAGATCCTGAAGATGCCAAAGATGCGGTGCGTTTTGGTGCTGACGGTATTGTGGTATCGAATCACGGTGGCCGTCAGTTAGATGGCGTGATGTCTTCTGCTCGTGCGTTGCCTGCAATTGCTGATGCCGTCAAAGGTGACTTAGCGATTTTGGCTGACTCAGGCATTCGTAATGGTTTAGATGTGGTGCGTATGTTAGCGCTCGGTGCCGATACGGTTTTACTTGGCCGTGCATTTGTTTATGCCTTGGCAGCAGCAGGTGGGCAAGGGGTGTCGAACTTGCTTGATTTAATTGATAAAGAAATGCGTGTTGCGATGACCTTAACGGGTGCTAAGTCGATTTCGGATATTAATGCGGATTGTTTAGTACAGGCGATGAAGCTCTAACATTTTCTTATTAATTTTGATGATATTGGCACGACGGAGTCTTATCGGAAAAAGTTCAATGGAAGTAGCTAATTGACATTACTTTTTTAAAAAAGTAACCAAAAATCTTTTGCTGAGCAAACCGTACTTCCTTGTACAGTTGCTCAACAGGCGGCATCCCTGCCGCCAACGCGTAGCCAATTTAAATTAAATCTAACACCTAGAGACTGCTAGTGCTAAGCGTCACTTACAGCCTGCGTAGCATGAGCAAGGTATTGTTTTTGCAATATAACTGGAAAAATGGATGCAGTGAACAGGTTCTGTAAGTGACAATGGTTTTGATTACTTTTGCCAAAACAAAAGTAATGGAATTAGCTACTTTAAATATTAGTTCTAAACGGAAAAACTCCGTCGAGCTTTTCTGATTTTTAAAAAACTATGTGGTATGGATGACCAAAAGGAAACCATCATGCAAACATTTTCCCCTCAGGCAGTGATTGATCGCTTACAAAATATTGTAGGGCGTTCTTATGTTTTGACCGATGACCAAAGCACGCGTCAGTACCGCCAAGGTCGTCGTTTTGGTGAGGGGAAAGTACTTGCAGTGGTGGTACCAGGGACCTTGCTAGAGCAATGGCAGGTGCTCCAAGCTGCAATTGAGGCAGACTGTATTGTGATTATGCAGGCGGCCAATACGGGATTGACCGGTGGTTCAACCCCGTATGGTGATGATTATGACCGCCCTGTTTTGGTCATGAGTACGCGCCGATTAAAGGGCATTCAGGTCATTCATGACGGTAAGCAAGTCATTTGTTTACCGGGTGCGACCTTAGATAATTTAGAGCAAATTTTAAAGGGTTATGACCGTGAACCGCATTCAGTGATTGGTTCATCTTGTATTGGGGCATCGGTACTTGGCGGTGTCTGTAATAACTCTGGCGGTGCATTGGTACGCCGTGGTCCTGCGTATACTGAACTGGCGTTATATGCTCAGGTAAACGCTACTGGTCAGTTAGAACTGGTAAATCATTTAGGCGTAAATTTAGGCTCGACTCCTGAAGAAATTCTGACTCGTTTAGAGAAGCAACAATACCAAGCTATAGATATTTTAGATGACAGTGAAAAACAGGCGTCTGACCATCGTTATGCCCACGATGTGACGCAAGTCGATGAAGATACACCCGCTCGTTTTAATGCAGACCCGTCACGTTTGTTTGAAGCATCGGGTTCGGCAGGTAAAGTCTGTG
This sequence comes from Acinetobacter sp. AOR43_HL, assembly GCF_027854635.1. Lineage (NCBI taxonomy): Bacteria > Pseudomonadati > Pseudomonadota > Gammaproteobacteria > Moraxellales > Moraxellaceae > Acinetobacter > Acinetobacter sp. AOR43_HL. Next base: position 111,329 of record NZ_JAKTHX010000040.1, on the reverse strand, counting down.
TGTTTGCTGTACGTCTTGATACTTATGAAAAAGTAGAAAGTAATGTCTTTTATATAGGTACGAATGATGCCGATGATTTAACAGCCATTCGTCGTTATTTGCTCACTTCACTACCAAGCTTGCCGATTGCGGGCGAATATATTCACCGAGATGCTTATTTAATTGGTGAAAAGTACGGAAAAGACACGTTCTTATTTATTGAAAAGTTCGGCACAGCCAATGTTCCCAAAGCTTTTGCGATGAAAGATAAAGTCGATGGCTTTTTAGAACGATTTAAAATTAAAGGCTTAACGGATCATATTTTACAGGCGATTACCTTCTTTTTACCGAGTCATTTGCCTAAGCGTATGACCGAATATCGAGACCGTTATGAGCATCATTTAGTGCTACGCGTTGAAAATAATTCAAAAGCTCAGACCGAGCAGTTTTTAAAAGAATATTTTGCAGTACATCAGTCAGGTCACTATTTCGTATGTAGTGAAGAGGAAGGACGAAAGGCATTCTTACACCGCTTTGCGATTGCGGGGGCGGCAATTCGTTATCGTGATACGCACCGTAGTGAAGTTGAAGATATTGTGGCGCTTGATATTGCTCTACGCCGTAATGACCGTGAATGGGTAGAGCAACTACCAGCCGAGATGGAAAAGAAAATCATCCATAAACTCTATTATGGACATTTCTTTTGTCATGTGTTCCATCAAGACTATATTCTTAAAAAGGGCCATGACCCTTTAGAAATGGAACATCAAATGTGGAAATTACTCGATGCACGCCGTGCTGAATATCCGGCAGAGCATAATGTTGGGCATCTCTACATTGCCAAACCTGCATTGGCCAATTTTTACCAAAAACTCGACCCAACCAACAGCTTTAACGTAGGTATTGGACATACCTCAAAACTGAAGTATTGGGGCAAGGCTAAATCTTAATATCGAAACATAAAAAAAGGCGCCGAAGCGCCTTTTTTTGTAGATGTCTTATGCAGCTTCTACAGATTTAGCAAGTACTTCTGCAACTGCTTTAGCAACAGTATAAACATTGTTCATGTTTAAACCTGCTACACAAATACGACCACTACGTACTAAGTAGATTGCATATTCTTCACGCAAGATATCAACTTGCTCAGCAGTTAAACCTGTGTAACTGAACATACCTTTTTGGTTTACAAGGTAGCTAAAGTCACGATCTGGTAATGCTTTAGTAAGTTCGTCTTTCAAGATACTACGCATTTTAATAATACGCTCACGCATCTCTTTTACTTCGCCTTGCCATTGTTGGTTAAGTTCAGCGTCATTTAACACTTCATCAACTAACCAAGCGCCTGTAGTAGGAGGGCTAGAGTAAATACGACGTACAGTCGCTTTTAACTGACCGAATGTGCACTGAGCAGCTTCTGCATCGTCACATACGAAAGTTAAGCCGCCAACACGTTCGCCATATAAAGAGAAGATTTTAGAGAACGAGTTGCTCACAATGAAGTTTAGACCCGCTTGGTCTAAAGCACGGATTGCATACGCATCTTCTTCCATACCGTCACCAAAACCTTGGTAAGCGATATCTAGGAATGGAATAAGGTTACGGTCTTTTAATACTGCAATTACTTGGTCCCATTGAGCTGGGTTTAAGTCAGCACCAGTTGGGTTGTGGCAGCATGGGTGCAATAACACAATGCTTTGCTCAGGCAAAGTTTTAAGTGTAGAAAGCATACCGTCAAAATCTACACCACGTGTTTCGTTGTCAAAATATGGGTAGAAATGAGTTTTGATGCCAGCGCCATTGAAAATCGCAACGTGGTTATCCCAAGTTGGTTGGCTTACCCAAACGTCTGAATTTGGGAAATAAGTTTTTAAAAAGTCCGCACCAACTTTCAATGCACCTGAACCACCAAGTGTTTGGATGGTTACAGCACGGCCAGCTTTAACTGCTGGGCTGTTTGCACCAAATAAAAGTGCTTGAATTGCTTCACGGTAAGGTTTGAAGCCTTCCATTGGCAAATAAAGTTTGGTTTTACCGTTTTTAGGCTCGATACGCTTTTGCGCCTCGATAATGGTCTCTAACTGAGGAACAATGCTGTCTTCGTTATAATAAAGACCAATACTCAAGTTCACTTTTCCAGAACGAGTATCAGCATTGAACTGTTCCATTAAAGAGAGAATTGGATCGCCTGCGTATGGGGGGATATGTTGAAACATCAAAAAAGTCCTTTCATTCAACAATATGCATAGTGCTGGGTTTTTTCTGTCTCGAAAAATACGCCACAACTATGTCGATGCTCAATAATGTATCAATAAAGCTACCGTGAAGCACCTGATAATTTCACTAATATCGATATTTTCTGGATGAAAATGATAAAAAGATTTAAAAGAAATTACGGTAAATAGATACTAATTTATAACTCATGCTTTCATTCAAGCAGATTGTCTACAATCTTGCTGTAATACATTGGTTGTAGACTAAAGTTTGAAACAAAAGATTAGCGGTCGAAAAGCAAGCGAGAAACAGTCATAAAACCATGGATAAAATAACCCTAAATAATTGTTTTATAAATATTAAATAGTAAGTGGTTTAATGGTTTAAATATAAGGTGAGATAACAGGTCTAACGATAAAATTTGACCTGATGCGTTCTGTAAAGTGTCAACAATCACCTTGATTTTTTTCATTCATACCGCTATAAAACTCATAATTGATTAAAAATTGTCGACAATATGCAAGATTTGACCTTCGCACCAGAGCCATTACAAAGTCAGGGAAGAACACTGACCGAGAATGTATTTAAGCAAATACAGACGGCGATTGTTTTGGGTCAAATTCCGGCAGGCAGCAAGATTTCCGAACCTGAACTGGCACGCACTTATGGTATTAGTCGTGGGCCTTTGCGCGAAGCGATTCATCGCCTTGAAGGGCAACGTTTGGTTGAGCGTACTGCACATGTGGGTGCGCGCGTGGTTTCGCTTTCACTGCAACAGTTTAAAGAGCTTTACCAGATTCGTGCGTCTTTAGAAGGTTTGGCTTGCAAACTTGCGGCACAGCATATTGATAAAAAGCAAATTTTGGCGCTACGTGATGTTTTGCGTATGCATGCCGAAGATGAAAACTTTAAAGCAGGTAAGGGATATTACTTGCAAGAAGGGCAGGACGATTTTCACTACTGCATTATCAAAAGTAGTGGCAATAAAACGCTAGAAAAAATGCTATGTGATGAGCTTTATCACCTCATCCGTATGTACCGAATTCAGTTTTCAAACACACCCGATCGACCGAGCAAAGCTTGGGACGAACACATCCGTATTTTAGATGCAATTGCAGAAGGCGATGGTGAACTTGCCGAGCTGCTCATGCATCGACATATCAATGCTTCTTACAAAATTATTGAGCAAACACTGCTACAAGCACAAGGAGAACATAACAATGGCTAAACAATCCGCAGGTCAGCTATTTCGCGATGCAGTAGCCCAAGAAAAGCCATTACAAGTGGTTGGAACCATTAACGCCAATCATGCACTTTTGGCAAAACGTGCAGGTTATAAAGCGATTTACTTATCAGGTGGTGGTGTGGCCGCTGGTTCTTTAGGTTTACCTGATTTGGGAATTAGTAACCTTGATGATGTGTTGACAGACGTACGCCGTATTACCGATGTATGTGATCTTCCTTTATTGGTCGATGCTGACACAGGTTTTGGTGCTTCTGCATTTAACATTGCCCGTACGACAAAAGCACTCATCAAGTTTGGTGCTGCGGCAATGCACATTGAAGACCAAGTGGGTGCAAAACGTTGTGGTCACCGTCCGAACAAAGCCATTGTGACTCAAGAAGAAATGGTTGATCGTATTAAGGCTGCGGTTGATGCGCGTGGTGATGACAGCTTCGTGATTATGGCACGTACTGACGCATTGGCCGTAGATGGCTTACAAGCTGCAATTGACCGTGCAGGTGCCTACATCGAAGCGGGTGCAGACATGTTGTTCCCTGAAGCAATTACCGAGCTTGATATGTACAAGCAATTTGCTCAGAAGACTGGCGCACCAATTTTGGCGAACATTACCGAATTTGGTTCTACACCACTGTTTACCACTGAAGAGTTAGCATCTGCCGATGTAAGCCTTGCGCTTTATCCGCTTTCTGCTTTCCGTGCCATGAACAAAGCAGCCGAAACTGTGTATGAAACCTTACGTAAAGAAGGTACGCAAAAGAACGTGGTTGATATTATGCAAACGCGTAAAGAGTTATATGAACGCATTAACTACTACGCGTTTGAAGACTACTTAGACAACGCATTTGCTAAAAAGAAATAAATAAGCCCTCTTTTAAAAGAAGGGGAAGCGATGGTCTTGGCTATCGTGAGGGCGGCATGGATGCCGCTACGTTGGACTGCGATATAGGGATATATCGTCAGACCAACAAGGATTTTTGCTTACTTTTCATCCGTGAAAAGTAAGACGAACGGCAGGTTAATCCAAAAATTGGATGAGAACTCGGCAAGACGCTGCCGCGTTTTTACCCAAGTAAAAATTGAACAAACAGCAAATTCTGGTTGATATAAAGGATGATTCTATGAGCTCAAATGAAACAACAACAGGCTTCAAACCAAAAAAATCAGTTGCACTTAGTGGACAAGTTGCAGGCAACACAGCACTTTGTACCGTAGGACGTAGCGGTAACGACTTGCACTATCGTGGCTATGACATTCTTGACCTTGCAGCGGGTAGCCAATTTGAAGAAGTTGCTCACTTGCTCGTACATGGCAAACTACCAAACAAAGCTGAACTTAAAGCGTATAAAGCAAAATTAAAAGCACTTCGTGGCTTACCAGCAGCACTTAAAACTGCACTTGAGCAATTACCACCGTCTGCACACCCAATGGATGTGATGCGTACAGGTGTTTCAGTGCTAGGTTGTTTAACGCCAGAACACGAAGACCATAACGAAGCTGGCGCAAAAGACATTGCTGACAAATTAATGGCAAGCCTAGGTTCAATGTTGCTTTATTGGTACCACTTCAGCAACAACGGTCGTCGCATTGAAGTTGAAACTGATGACGACTCAATTGCAGCGCATTTCTTACATTTACTTCATGGCGAAAAACCATCTGAAGAATGGATTCAAGCAATGCATACATCTCTTATTTTGTATGCTGAGCACGAGTTCAACGCATCTACATTTACCTCACGTGTGGTTGCAGGTACAGGTTCTGACATGTACTCGGCAATTACAGGTGGTATTGGTGCGCTTCGTGGACCTAAACACGGTGGTGCAAACGAAGTTGCATTCGTGATTCAACAACGTTATGACAATGCAGACGAAGCAGAAGCTGACATCCGTAAGCGTGTTGAAAATAAAGAAGTCGTAATTGGCTTTGGTCACCCTGTCTATACAGTTTCTGACCCACGTAACGAAGTGATCAAGAAAGTGGCGCACGACTTAGCAGAAGCGCAAGAAAACACCAAAATGTACCTCATTGCTGAGCGTTTAGAAGCAGTGATGAAAGAAGTTAAAAATATGTTTCCGAACCTCGACTGGTTCAGTGCAGTGAGCTATCACTTAATGGGCGTTCCAACTGCAATGTTCACACCATTGTTCGTGATTGCACGTACAGCAGGCTGGTCAGCGCACGTGATTGAACAACGTCAAGACGGCAAAATCATTCGTCCAAGCGCGAACTACACAGGCCCTGAAAACCTCGAATTTAAACCATTGGCGGAGCGTGGTTAATGAACACTAAATACCGTAAACCGCTGGCAGGTACCCAGCTTGAATATTATGACGTGCGTCAAGCCGTTGAAGATATTCAGCCAGGCGCATACGAAAAACTGCCTTACACATCTAAAGTACTCGCAGAGCAATTGGTACGTCGTGCCGATGCCGAGAACTTAACTGCTTATTTAACGCAGTTAATTGAACGCCGTCAGGACTTGGACTTTCCTTGGTATCCTGCGCGCGTGGTGTGTCATGACATCTTGGGTCAAACAGCTTTGGTTGACCTTGCAGGTTTACGTGATGCGATTGCTGACAAAGGCGGTGACCCATCTAAAGTCAACCCAGTTGTGCCGACTCAGCTGATTGTCGACCACTCTTTAGCAGTGGAGTACTGTGGTGCTGACCCAGACGCTTTTGTAAAAAACCGTGCTGTTGAAGACCGTCGTAATGAAGACCGTTTCCACTTTATTGAGTGGACCAAAACTGCATTTAAAAATGTCGATGTGATCCCTGCGGGGAACGGCATTATGCACCAGATTAACCTAGAGAAAATGTCTCCGGTGATTCAGGCGCGTGATGGTGTGGCATTCCCAGACACTTGCGTAGGTACAGACTCACACACGCCACATACAGACGCTTTGGGCGTAATTTCTGTGGGGGTTGGTGGCTTAGAAGCTGAAAACGTAATGTTGGGCCGTGCATCTTGGATGCGTCTGCCAGACATTATTGGTGTTGAGTTTGTAGGACAGCGTCAAGCAGGCATTACAGCAACAGATATCGTACTTGCTTTAACTGAGTTCTTGCGTAAAGAGCGCGTGGTGGGTGCTTATCTTGAGTTCTTTGGTGAAGGTGCTGACAGCATGTCTGTGGGCGACCGTGCAACCATTTCGAACATGACACCAGAATATGGCGCTACGGCTGCAATGTTCTACATCGACCAAAACACAATCGACTACTTACGCCTAACAGGCCGTGAAGATGCTCAAGTGGCATTGGTTGAACAGTACGCAAAAGAAATCGGCCTTTGGGCATCTGATATGACCAAAGCAGAGTACCCACGCGTACTTCGTTTTGACCTATCAAAAGTGACACGTAACATCGCTGGTCCATCAAATCCTCATGCACGTGTATCAACTGCGGACCTAAAAGAAAAAGGTATTGCGGGTGTTGTTGAAAACCGTTCTGATGGCTTAATGCCAGATGGCGCAATCATTATTGCTGCAATTACTTCATGTACCAACACTTCTAACCCACGTAACACCGTGGCGGCAGGCTTGTTGGCACGTAAGGCAAATGAACTTGGTTTAGTTCGTAAACCTTGGGTGAAATCATCATTTGCACCGGGTTCAAAAGCAGCTGCACTTTACCTTGAAGAAGCGGGTGTTCTAAAAGACTTAGAACAACTTGGTTTTGGTATTGTGGCTTACGCTTGTACGACGTGTAATGGTATGTCTGGTGCGCTAGACCCAGTGATTCAACAAGAAATCATTGACCGTGACTTGTACGCAACAGCAGTACTCTCTGGTAACCGTAACTTTGACGGTCGTATCCATCCATACGCAAAACAAGCATTCTTGGCATCTCCACCGCTTGTTGTGGCATATGCAATTGCGGGCACGATTCGTTTTGACATCGAAAAAGATGCATTAGGTCATGACAAAGACGGTAACCCGATTTATCTGAAAGACATCTGGCCATCTGATGCTGAAATTGATGCATTAGTAAAAGAAGCTGTGAAGCCTGAACAGTTCCGTAAAGTCTACATTCCAATGTTTGACTTGGGCGAAGTTGAACAAGCGAAGAGCCCACTTTATGACTGGCGTCCACAAAGTACTTACATCCGCCGTCCACCGTATTGGGAAGGGGCGTTGGCTGCACCACGTACTTTGGCGAACATGCGTCCACTTGCGATTTTGGGTGATAACATCACTACCGACCATTTGTCGCCGTCAAACGCGATTTTGATGGACTCGGCTGCGGGTGAATACCTTCACAAAATGGGCGTACCAGAAGAAGACTTCAACTCATATGCAACGCACCGTGGTGACCACTTGACTGCACAACGTGCAACATTTGCCAACCCGAAACTTTATAACGAAATGGTGGTTCGCTCAGACGGTACCATTAAGCAAGGTTCAAAAGCGCGTGTAGAGCCAGAAGGCGAAGTGATGCGTATGTGGGAAGCGATTGAAACCTACATGAACCGTAAGCAACCGTTAATCATTATCGCGGGTGCTGACTACGGTCAGGGTTCAAGCCGTGACTGGGCCGCAAAAGGTGTACGTCTTGCTGGTGTTGAAGCGATTGTGGCAGAAGGTTTTGAGCGTATTCACCGTACTAACTTGGTGGGTATGGGCGTGTTACCACTCGAGTTTAAACCGGGTGTAAACCGCAAGACTTTAAAGCTAGATGGTACAGAGCTTTATAGCGTGATTGGTAATATTGCGCCGCGTTCGACTTTAACTTTAGTGATTGAACGTGCCACAGCAGATGGTAAAGAAGAGATTGTTGAAGTGCCAGTGACTTGCCGTTTAGATACAGAAGAAGAAGTTTCTGTATATGAAGCGGGCGGTGTTTTACAGCGTTTTGCACAAGACTTTTTAGAAGGCCAAGTGGCTTGATATTTAGTCTATAACTGATTGAAAATTATTCTAAAAGGCCCTATCTTGATGATGGGGTTTTTATTTAATAATTTATTGAGAATAAAATGAAAGTTTTAGTAATTGCGGCTTTAGAAGAAGAATTAGAACCTTTTCTGAATGAATTTGAAAGCTGGGAAGAAGATAAAAATTCTTCAGGTGACTTTTATTATCATAAGAAAGTTATTATTGAGGCTAAAGCAGTTGAAATATTTGCTTCTGTATCACCAAAATATTCTAAAGTGGCATCAGCGGCACATGTTACTAGAATGATGTACATGATAAACCCTAGTATTGCGATTATGATAGGTATTTGTGCGGGAGATCAAGGCAAAGTTAAGTTAGGAGACTTAATAATTTCAGAAAAAGTTTATGATTACGAGACCGGAAAAAGAAAACAAGAATTACTATTGCCTGAAATACAATCGCATGAGTTATTACCTCCAATAATGGGACTAATAAAACAAAGGAAAAAACAGTATAAAGCAGATTTAAATGCATTCTTTAGAGATGATTTCGATGTTCATTTAGCAAGCTTTGCATGTGGATCTGCTGTTATAGAAAAGGATGATATTTTTCAGATATTACAATCAAAATACGATAGAAAAACCTTAGCTTTAGATATGGAATCATTTGCATTCTTTGAGGCTATAAAAGGTTTTTCACATCTTTGCTATGCTATTGTTTGTAAAGGGGTTTGTGATTATGCTAATAACCAGAAAGATGATAAATATCATGAAGCAGCAGCATTGAGATCTTCTAAGTGGGCTAAGTATTTTATAGAAAATGATTTGAAAAAATTAGAAATTAATCCATTAATTTTATTACCTGAGAATACTCCATTTTATCCAATTACTCTTCCCCGTCCTGCCATAGGCTTAAAGGATAGAGAATTATGGAGAAAAGTCATTGGATGGAGTGAACAGTATGATGAACACTTTATAAACTCTTCATCGAATCTTGAAAGTGAATCTGGTTTAACATTTTATAATTTAGGAAATCGTCAATATTTATTAGAAGTCAGTTTAGGTTTGTATGCATACCAAGCGGGTTATTTATATATTTATTTGGATGAGTCTGAAAATCAACCTAAATGGGAGATTTTGAAATTACGTCGATTTATTTTTGATGTGGATGATGCTATTTCAGGTGAGTATTATGATGAATGTGTAGCTGGTTTAGCTGACTTTGATACAAATACTCGAATATTAAGTATTTATCATAAATCTAGAGGAATTGGTGATGGTTATTCAGCCCAGTATCATATAGGAGATGGGGGACGAATAAATTTGTTGAATAGTACTTTATATAGTTTGCCTCCTTTTGGTGAAGAATTTATTGAATCCGAATTGGACATATCGACTCAATATCCAATTTATGAAGATTTTTCAGACACTTAATAAATAGAAAGGTAAAAAAGCCCGACATCCTGTCGGGCTTTTTCGTATTTGGTTGCTAGATATGACTCCTGTCGTATCTCACGATCCTGATGCATGAACCTATTATTGTTGTTTTATGTTCCGGAACATCCTGTTCCTGTATGAGTTCATATTAGAAAAAATGCAGGGGACAGCCAATCCGCTAAATCCCTAAATCTATGTAAGATAAATCGTACAAATAACATTTTTTGCATTTATGCCATCATCATCGGGCGAAATGGACAATTGACATTCACTTTAAGTGGGTTATATTCCTGTTTAATATATATACGATTATAGGAATGTAATCATGGTAACAGCTGGCGAAAAACCCGGAACAGGCTTCTATTTCTGTGCTCAGTGCGGTCATAGAGTGTTTTTAGAAATTAATACCGACCCTTTACCACCTTGCACGAAATGCTACTGCACGCAATTTAAACGTTAAGAATGAAATAATATTTGCGTTCGCATTTAACAAAAAGCCCTGTCACCTGATGGGGCTTTTTTGTTAATTTAAAAATAAGACTTACATAACAAGACCCGTGATGGGCATGAAAAGGAAACCGTTATGGAAACAATATTGGGTTTATGTATTGGCGTGGGGCTGAGCGCTGCCTGCGGTTTTCGCGTGTTTGTGCCGCTACTGGTCATGAGCATTGCCACTATGATGGGATGGTTTGAGCCATCGAAAGGTTTTGAATGGTTAGCTCTACCATCGGTGTGTTTGGCTTTAGGTGTGGCAACGGTGTGTGAAGTTGCAGCTTACTATATTCCGTGGGTCGATAATGCCTTAGACACAGTCGCAACTCCTGCGGCGATGATTGCGGGTACATTAGCGACAATGGCGGTGAGTAGTGGAGAAATGTCTCAGTTTGCCAGTTGGGCGGCAGCGATTATTGTGGGCGGTGGTACGGCTGGTGTGGTGCAAATGAGTACAGTCGCTGCACGCGGTGTTTCAACTGCAACTACGGGTGGTTTAGGGAATTTTGTCGTTGCGACAGGTGAGTGGATTGGAGCGATCTTACTTTCAGTTTCGGCCATGTTAGTGCCCGCGTTTGTTGCGGTAGTGGTGCTGATTGCGGTTATTTTAGCGGTACGTTGGATACGCCATAAAAAGCAAGAACAGGCGCATAGTCCTCTATAGGTTTAGTCTAAACATCATTTTTAAAGAGCAATAAAAAAAGCCCAACATCCTGTTGGGCTTTTTCGTATTTGGGTACTAGATATGACTCCTGTCGTATCTCACGCTCCTGGTGCTTGAACCTATTATTGTTGTTTTATGTTCCGGAACATCCTGTTCCTGTATGAGTTCATAATAGTAAACAAGTAGGATGTCGCCAATCCGCAAAATCCCTAAAAGTTTGTAGGTTAAAGCGTACATTCAGAAATGATTTAACTTTTTAAAGTGAATATGAATAATAGCCACCTTGTTACTTTAAGAAAAAATCAAATGCGTATTAGAAAATCTTCAAGACTATTAGTTCTTAATGAAAATCATCAAATTTTGTTATTTCAGTTTACTCATACAAATGATGCTTTGGCTGGACAATCATATTGGGCAACCGTAGGTGGCGGGCTTGAAGAAGGGGAAGCCTTCGAGCAAGCAGCTTGCCGAGAGCTTTATGAGGAGTTAGGGGTAGTAAGAGAAAACATAGGCACTCATGTTGCAACACGCAATTTTGAAATGATGTTACCGAGTGCGGAAGTTGTGATTTCTGATGAAAGACTTTTTATTGTTTTTATTAAAAATGAAGAAGTGAATACAGCAAACTGGTCTGAACAAGAAAAGCTTGTGATTAGTAAAAGCCGTTGGTGGACGTTTGATGAGTTAAGCCAAACAGATGAGATTGTTTATCCAAACAACATTCCTAAAATTCTTGCAGAGAGTCTACCTGAGATTTTTAACCCCTAAAATCTCCTAATATTCAGATATAAAAAAAGCCCGACATCCTGTCGAGCTTTTTCGTATTTGGTTGCTAGATATGACTCCTGTCGTATCTCACGCTCCTGGTGCTTGAACCTATTATTGTTGTTTTATGTTCCGGAACATCCTGTTCCTGTATGAGTTCATATTAGGAAAAAAGTAGGGGGACGCCAATCCGCAAAATCCCTAAAAGTTTGTAGGATAAAACGTACAAGTCCACCTTTTATATATCTCATTTTGAATTCAACTTAGGCCCCTGTGCCGCAACAGACTTTAATCTTTTGCGCTGATTTAAAGTAATAAACTATTGCGGCACAGAGATAAAGAGCTAAGCCAAACGCTTAACTCATATTGCTTTTGTTAGACCGCTGCATGACGTTAAAGAAAGTAGGGGCAAAGTCCCGTGGGAGAACAGGACTTTGCAAACTGAAAAACCATAGCTACCTAGAATGAAACTTAAAGCCAAAATAGGTTTATAAATTGTCATATTATTCTCATAATGATTTATATCTATGAGTAGAATAAAAATATAATTAGTTTTAAGATTTAAAATAATTTTTAGGTAATAATTAATCCTCCTATGTATATAGGAAAATAAAATAATTAAATTTTTAAAATAAAAATAATTTATAAATTTAAAAAACTAGGCAATAGAAAACCTAAATTTTAAAAAAATAAAATGATTAAGCAGGAGAGGGAATAAGTTTAAAAAGTGTCATGGTCAACTCCTTATAATTTATGGAGTCCTACCACCAGATTACCGCGAATTAATTTATGGTGGTAGAACGAAAGGGGGTTGACAGACTGGACTCGTAGAACCAGCACGCACGGGGCGTCCCCCTCCCGTCCTACCGCAAAGAAAAGGGGACGCAAGGGTCTAACGAATTATAGTAGAACTATAACCCGCTACGAGTTACGGTCTGTCAAAACCGTCTGGCAATGTAGGCCAGCAACGAGATAATAATCGGTGATTTTAATTACGTCAATTTAATATTTAAAATATTTTTGATTTAATAATAAATCTAAATGTATTTTTAAAATAATAGAATTAATATTTAAATTTAATTAGAAAAAATAAATAATAAAATAATCTTATTAATAATAGGGTTCAGTATCTTATAAATAGAACTATTATAGGGGTGGCTGCCTATTCTAAACTTTTAAGCATTTCTTTCGCATCCGAATCGCCTGAATCGGCAGCTTGCTGAAACCATTTCTTTGCCAGTTGTAGGTTTTTCGGCGTGCCTTCACCATTTAAATACATCTGGGCCAAGTTGTACTGGGCATCACTTTCATTGTGCTCAGCCGCTTTGGTGTACCACTTAAGTGCTTGCTCATCGCTTTGTGAGACGCCGTGACCTTTTTTATATAGATGAGCTAAATTATATTCTGCGGGTGGGTAGCCTTGCTTGGCAGCACGACTAAACCACTCAAACGCCTGCACATAATTTTGCGCAGTTCCTTCACCTCTGTCGTATAACACCCCTAAGTTATATTGCGCTTTAGCATGACCCTTGGCCGCAGCCTTAGTAAAATAATCAAAAGCACGCTTGGCATCTTTTTCAACGCCCGTACCGGTGTAATACAGCATTCCTAAACTATATTTTGCCCCCATACTTCCATTTTGATCAGCCACAGTTAGCCATTTAAACGCTTGCTCATAGTTTTTAACAACGCCTTGTTCGCCGCTTAAAAGCATCATGCCCAGATGATATTGAGCAACAGCTTGTCCTTGTTCTGCACGATATTGAATATCGGCCACGCTCGGTTCAGCAAATGCTGAAGAATGAAGAGAGAAAATCACCGTAAATATATAAAAAGCAGACTTTTTTATTTTCATATCTCATCCTGAATTTTATTAATTTGAGTAGTTGCTTTCTTTAATATCTATTTGAATATAAAAGAAAAATATTAAATGCATTTGGCTGATTTAGAGTGCTTTAAAATGATCTGATTTTACGGTTTAAATACCTATTTAATAAGAAATTAACCTAAAACTGCATATTTAGACTAGTTACATTTTGAAAATGAGTATAGATAGACAGATTAGTCTTTTTTTAATTAAAATGCGGCCTAAATATAAGTTTGATTGATAATAAAAATGCAGATGAGTGTGTCGAGTATATTGGAGCGTTTAGGCCTTGTTTCACAAAATCGCGCTGTTCATATCCAATTCTCAAATCAGTCTTTAAATCAGCAAGTCTTCTTACAACGTATTGAGGGCGAACATACGCTCAACCAGGGTAGCGTTGCTGAATTACTGTGCTTATCGACAAACGCGCATATTGCATTAAAACAATTTATTGGCTGTCAGGTTGCCGTCGATCAGGTGACGGATGCAGGCCAATTTTTTAGAACTACAGGCATTATTACTGAAGCGAGCCAAGGCCAAAGCGACGGCTCACTCACCATTTATAACTTAACCTTAAAAGATCCAACTGCACTTTGGCATAAACGCCGTAATAGCCGCGTGTTTATGAATAAAAGCGTACGGGACATTAGCGAAATTCTGTTTAAAGAATGGCAGGGGAAAAGTCCGCTGTTTGCTTCAAGTTTAACACTCGACACATCTGGCTTAACGAAAGACTACGATGTGCGTCCATTTGTGATGCAGTCTAACGAAAGCGATTATGACTTTTTAACCCGTTTGTGGCGTAGTGAAGGCATTAACTGGCTAGCCGATGAATCACAGCTTTTTGTCGCTGACCCGAATGCTTCCATTCAGCCACAAGTTTTACGTTTAATTGACGATAACCAAAATTATCAGGCACTTGAACGCCGTAGTCTCCGCTACCAACGCAGCAGCGCGACAGAACAGTTTGATACCATTACTCAGGTTAAAGCTGAGCGCCGCTTACAACCAACTTCGGTTCATGTGCAACGCTGGCAAGCTGATGCCCTACAACAAGAAGAAGGTAGTGGTAGCGTACAAGGTAAGCAGCAGCACAGCGAACACTATGACAATGCCAGCCTAAACCTTGAAGATGCATGGCATGTTAGCCCCGCTTGGATGCAGGACTTAAACGGTGAAGATCAAGCCACCGCTTCCGGCAATAGCCAGATTGAACAGCTTAACCAGCACATGAATGCTTACCATCACCTGAGTTCTAAACAATTTACCGTTTCAGGTAACGTCCGTGATGCACAGGTGGGTTACTGGTTTGAACTCAATGAGCATCCAGAACTCGACCAACATGACTGTGCCGATAAAGAATTCTTAATCTTAAGCAAGCACTACTATAACCAGAATAATTTACCGAAAGAATTACAACAGCAACTTGAGCGTCTGTTGCCAAAAGACAAGCTCAAGGCAGCCCAACTCGACAGCCAAAATCCTGAGCAACGCCACTTTGCTGAGCTGAATGTGGTTCGTCGCAACATTAAAGCGGTGCCTGAATATAACCCGCTAGAACACCGACCAGCTGCTTACCCGCAGCGCGCTAAAGTGGTGGGGCTGGAAGGTGAAAGCATTCATGTCGACCAGTGGGGACGCATTAAGGTCCGTTTCCTATTTACCCGAACTGACGACCATAGCCATGACGGTGGAGCGGGAAGTAACGACAATGACACCGACTCGGCTTGGGTCGATGTGCTGACTCCGTGGGCAGGTGCAGGTTATGGCGCACGCTTCTTACCACGTGTGGGTGAGATCGTGGTCATCGACTTCTTTGACGGCCACATTGACCGCCCGTTTGTGGTGGGCCGTATTCATGAAGCTGAACGCCACCCAACCCAGTTTGATCAGAAAGGCCAATTACCTGATACTAAAAAACTTAGCGGCATCCGCTCAGAAGAAGTCGACGGTAAAGGCTTTAACCAACTACGTTTTGATGACACTACAGGCCAGATCAGTGCCCAGCTACAAAGCAGCCATGCAGCCAGCCAGCTCAACTTGGGTAATTTAAGCCATCCAAAAGACAAGGCGGAAAGTGAAGGCCGAGGTGAAGGCTTTGAACTCAGAACTGACCAGTGGGGTGCGGTGCGAGCGGGAAGTGGGTTACTGATTAGTACCCATAAACAAGACCAAGCTCAAGGTGTACATCTTGATGCAAATGAGGCCAAACAACAAATTGAAGGCGGCCTTAACAATGCCAAGGCACTCAGTGAAGTTGCTAAAAATCAGCAAACTGACCCGTTAGAAAATTTAGAAAACCTAAAATCCTTTATTGAAAAACTTGAGCAGCAAGACAACGCAAAAGCTAAAACGTTTAAAGAAGCGATTATGCTGCTGGCAAGCCCAAATAGCGTCGCGCTAAGCAGTAATGAAGACATTCACCTAAGTGCAGATGGGCAGCTCAACCAAACTGCTGGAGACAGTATTAACCTGTCTACCCAAAAGAATTTAATCGCGCATGCCCAAAATAAAATTAGCCTTTTTGCGGCTCAAGAAGGAGCGAGGCTTTATGCAGGCAAAGGCAAAGTTGAGATACAGGCTCAAGGTGACGGAGCAGATTTAATTGCCCGTAAAGCTGTGCAGGTGATTTCGACTGAAGACAAAATTGAGGCCACAGCAGCCAAAGAAATTGTGCTCACCGCAGGTGGCTCTCAAGTCAAAATTACTGGTTCAGGCATTTTTATGACCACAAGCGGTAAGTTTGAGGTGAAAGCTGGACAGCATTTGTTTATGGGAGGCGGGAGTGTGAATAGTTCATTACCGTATCTACCAGAACAAGGAAAACAAAAATATGGTGTATGGTTTGATGTAATGGATAAACAAGGAAATAAACTAAAACCTGGTACGGAATATATTATTTTTGATGAACATGATAAAGAAATTGAGCGCGGTAAGTTAGATCGAACTGGCTTGGTTAAGTTAGAAACAGAAGAGCCGAATAAGCAATATAAAATACATGTGGTGATAAACGATGGGTACTGAAGCACAAGCTTATGCTGATTTAGTTCGGACAACAATGGGAACGGTTAATCCTGTGCCAGCGATTGTACCAGTTAAACTTACAGTTTATACTCAAAGTTTTACAGCATTTATTGGTGGGGCTGCTGATAAATATCCTTTTATATATGGAGATGTAAAACTACCAGGTGTGGGAGATTCTTTAGGACCTACAGAAATTGTTGGTAATTATGCAAAAAATTTTAATACGGGAAATACAAAAAATTTAAAACAATATTATGGCTATGAGGAGGCTTATAATAATAGAAAAGTAACTATTCCTGTAGCTTCAGGTAAAAGAAATGCTTTTAAAGATATTCTTGAGGTTTATACGAAAAATCCACAAACTCAAATTAATATTATAGGTCATAGTTTGGGTGGCTGGAATTCATCTGGTTTAGTTACAGAACTGAACAAAGCAGGGGTACCAGTCAATTTATTAATTACTATTGACCCTGTTGGAGTTTTATTATCAAAAACCACTCCTCCAAATATATTAGCTACTCCAGCAGTAAGAGCCCAAATTTATTTACTAGCACCAGAACCTGTTGCAAATAATTGGATAAATGTTTTTTGTAAACCAAATAATAATGTTGTCAACGATATAAAGAATACGGTGGGATGGGAAGGCTATAAACCAAAATGGAAAGGGTATCATCCTAGCCCTACGAGTTATACAACAGATGATGCAATTGCTGATGCTGGAGGGCAATGGGATAGTTATCCAAAAGAACACAGCAATACATTTCATGAAACTAAATTTAGTCACGCTTGGTTTAGCAAAATGATGCGTGAAACAATACCTAGTATATCTAAATCACCAGAGCAAATATTGCAAGCCGAATTAAAAAAGGTTCAAGTAAAATGAAATTTTTATCATGTATATGGATATTTTTATTATTTGGTTGTACTTCTAAAAATATAGATTATCAATCTACCGATATTAATTTTGGAAAATTTAAATATTTCCAATCTATGTATAGTGGAGAAAAAACATACCAAGGTTTTGTTACAAGCTCTTCTTCTTTAAAAGAAATTTCTGAAAAAAATGCATTTCCTATTTCTAAGCTAAATTGTTTAGAAAATCAGTTTATGGTAAGAGGTGGAGTAGACTTAGATTCAGAAGAAATTAATAATCAATTATATAAATATATGGCACATGTCGAAATATGTAAAAATGATGATTGTTCAGTCGATATTAAAAAAGCAAAAATTGATACTGAATGCAGAATTGAATTAAGGAAAAATTACTCAAATGATGCTTATCAATCAAATAAAGCAAAGTTGACGAATGCTAATTTTGAATAAAATCAATTTGTTGGTGCTAAATTTGATCTATAATTTATTAAGTTGAGAACTAGAAATGTAATAAACCCGCCAAAGCGGGTTTATTTATTTATCAGAGAAGCGTAATTGATTACGCTTCTTCTGTCATAAGAAATATTAAGCAGCTTGAATTGCTTCACCACAAAAGGAAACAGTTTCTTGTTTATGCTGGTGTAAATACCAGAACTGCTCTGCAACCGTTTCTGGATGCACCGTGTAGGTCTTATCTTGTGCTCCAGATGTCCCATCAACAAAACCATTCACAATCACTTGGCTCACATAAACATTTGAGTCAGCAAGACTATGAGCAAGTAAGTTGGTGGCTTTGTATTGAGCGGCAGCGGTAGTTGCTAAGGATGAGTACTCTTTAGCAACTAAATCGATACCCACTGCATCGAAAGCGAAAATTCCATTTGTCGATAAAATACTACCGTGGTTCTTCTCTAAATCGCCTAAGCAAGCTTGCACCGTCGCAATATAGCTCGAAACACGAATATGAAAGCTTTTAGTAAGCTCTAGTGGAGGGGTTTTTAAGATATTGCCTTCAATATCATGGAAAGCATTCCAATGAATATTTTTAATCTCTCCGAATTGATCTTTAATGCGTTGAATAAGATTTGGTATATCTTCAAGAACCGCTAAATCACATGCAAAAGCGTAAGCTTCAATACCTTGTGTTTTAAGTTCTAAAATAGCTTTTTCGAGTTTTTGGGCGTTTCGTGCCACTAACCCGATTTTATAGCCTTCTTTACCAAACTTATGTGCTACGGCTTTGGAAATACCCGTTCCATAACCAAAAATTATAATATTGTTGTTCATTATAAAGTTCCAAAAAACCAATTATTTGGTTAGAAATAGTTTATAATATGTTTTTATAATGTATTCAAGCGCAAAAGTTATCTCTAAGAATAGTACCCAAAGAATAAAAATGCTTAAAAGTGGGGATTAGGGAGTCAGCTTTACATGAGTTATTCGGCTAAACATGCGCGGTTGAACGAACTTCCAATTTGGCTTAAAAAATTTCTTGGTAAAATAAACCGAAAAACACAAATAAAGTGGAATTTAAATATAACTAATTATGTGTAAATGGGAATAAATTCTTTTAAATTTGTCTAATGGCGTAAAAATTCCCAAAAATAGTAAAAATTAGCTTTTCTTAGAAAAACAATCCCGCAGGGTGCTGGCTAAACTATATCTCAAGGGTGTGATAGGGATCGAAAAGAGTAGCATGCACCAAAACGTATAACGTTAGTGTGTACTCACCCAAAAGGTCTCGATTCGGCTTAGGACGCTATAGATCAAAAGTTTATAGGCACAAGGTTATAACTTACAAAGTTATGATTGTTGAAGTAAACCATAGATGTTTTCCCTTGACACCCTAAAAAATTCTCTATAATAAAAACGATACTTTACAAGAATATAATTTATGAATAAGCCTTATCTTTCTTCGCTACCTTCTGACAGTCAAATCTCATCTCAATTGAACAATGCCTACTTCCACGACTCGTGGAGCATTGTGCTTGGTCAACCTGATCTAAGTGTATTTGAGCAGCTTATTAAGCTATTTCAGCACACTCCGCAGTGGATAGAGTGGAGCATGAATATGCGTAATAAAATTACTTCAAAGATTGGGCTTAAAGATTTAGGAAGTTTTAAGCAGATTGATACTCATAAAAAAGAAAATGAGTATGTGGCAGGCGACCGAATTGGAATTTTTACTTTTTTGCAGCGTACCGAAAATGAATTAGTGATTGGAGACGATGACAAGCACTTAAATGTGACTTTATCTATTTATAAAAATGAAGATACCCAAGTGCTTACCGTAACTACAATAGTGCATATTAAAAATTGGCTTGGGCGATTGTATATGCTACCTGTAATTCCTGCCCATCGAAAAATCGTACCAGCGACTTTACAGATTTTAGGTTAGATTACTATTTTTATTTACGATGTGATCAGCCAAAATTGTTTATATAATAATCTTAATATCATAATAAAGAGCTGAATAATATGGAGAATAAAAATCAGTGTCGGCAGTGTGCCGTTTGTGGGAAAAATTTTCCTTTAAAAGATCTAGTGTCTGGTGAAGTCATCCGTAATGTGATTAGCGACGAAATTTTAAAAGACTATCCAGATTGGAATTACTCAAGTTTTATTTGTCGGGCTGATCTGGCAGATTATCGAATTAAATATGTGCAGTCGCTATTACGCTCGGAAAAGGGTGAGTTATCTAATTTAGAAAATGAAGTGATCGGCAGTATGCAACGCCATGAGTTGATTAGCCGAAATACAGAGTCGGATTTTGATCAGAATTGGACATTTGGAGAAAAGTTAGCAGATAAGATCGCGACATTTGGTGGTAGCTGGGCTTTTCTCATTTGCTTTGCTCTATTTTTGACAGGCTGGATTATTCTAAATACGGTGGTGATGGTTGTACGTCCCGTCGACCCTTATCCCTTTATTTTGCTGAATTTAGTATTGTCATGTTTAGCTGCAATTCAGGCGCCTATTATTATGATGAGCCAAAATCGCCAAGAAGCAAAAGACCGCTTACGTTCGCAACATGACTATCAGATTAATTTAAAAGCCGAGCTTGAGATTCGCCATTTGCATGAAAAAATGGATCATCTTTTGTCGCATCAATGGGAAAGGCTTGCGCATATTCAAGAAATTCAGCTTGATCTTTTAGCTGAAATGAATAAAAAACGATAAAGATTTTCTGAGTTTCACGTGGAACATGAGTAGAGCGTTATAGATTATTTTGCGGTAGAACCGAAATTTCTTTATGATTTGCCGCCATGCTCCATTGCTGCTTCTACAACCATGCCTTTAAACGACAACTTTGTTTACGCTCCACCACAAGATCCACTTTCAATTCTATTTGAAGATGATGATTTAATTGTGGTTGATAAACCTGCGGGCCTGTTGTCGGTAATGGGACGGTTACCTGAGCATCATGACAGTGCTTATTTAAGGGTGCTAGAAAAGTTCCCTTTAGCGAAGGTCACACATCGTTTAGATATGGCGACATCAGGCTTACTCATGTTTGCCAAGCATCGCGATGCAGAAGTAGCGGTAAGTAAAATGTTTCAGGCCAGAACAGTTAAAAAGCATTATATTGCTTTGGTGCAAGGCCAAGTCACACAAGAGGGCAGCGTTGAAGTTCCTCTCATTACTGACTGGGAAAATCGTCCAAGACAAATTGTACATTTTGAATTAGGCAAACATGCTAAAACCTTGTTTCAACCGCTCATCTATGATGAAAAGAACAATCAAAGTCGAGTATTACTTGAACCAGTAACAGGACGTTCGCATCAGTTACGTGTACACATGATGCATATAGGACATCCGATTATGGGGGACAAGTTATATCACCCTGAGCCTAAACGTTTTCACTTAAACCGTATGGCCTTACATGCCGCATATTTGGCTTTTCAGCATCCATTGAAAGGAACAGATGTAGTCATTGAATCACAAGTGCCTTTTTAAAATTTATATAATTAAAAGAATTAATTTGATGCAATTGGGAACCGAATATATACCCAAACTGCAATAAAAGTCGGGTATTCTTGATGTTGAATAATATTAATACTGCGACAACAACAAGGATCATTTTATGACTCGTGACTACGAACAATTTCCAGATGACGATAACGGCAATGTACTTTGGCAAATGGCTGAAGATGGGGATGATTTAACCGAGCTGCATGAAATTGAATTTTCTATTGCTTTTCATGATCAGAAAAATGCAGAGCAATGTGCACTCTATTTGCTTTACCAAGAACAAAAAGTTTCACTTTTTCAAGATGACTCTGTTGAGCCAAATGAATGGGTAATTACTATCTTCGTTAACATGGAACCTGAGTATTCAGATATTGTTGACTTAGAACAATGGTTTGCCAGCATAGCTGAGAAATTTCAGGGCGAATATGATGGATGGGGCTGTATGGCTTATGTCTTCGAGGAAGACGACGAAGAAGATCTGTTGCAGTAAGGTCTAAAATAAAAAGTAGGAGATAAATATGAACTTATCTCAAAAACAAATTGCAGTGCGGTTTTTAGAGCTTGCCGCAGCTGGTGAAGTCGATGAAGCCTATAGCAATTACACCGCGCCAAACTTCAAGCATCACAATCCTTATTATGCGGGTGATGCGATTTCTTTGAAGGAAGGGATGCGTGAAAGTGCAATTGAAACGCCTAACAAAGTCTTTGATGTTCAACATGTCATTGAAGAGGGCGATTTGGTTGCTGTGCATTCAAAACTTGAAATGCAAATGAATGGGTTAACCACCTTGGCCGTGGTTCATATTTGCCGCTTTGAAAAGGGTAAAATTGCTGAGTTTTGGGATATTGGCCAAGTACAGTCCGACCCACTCGTCAATGAAAATGGTATGTTCTAATCAAAAGCCCGAAATAATTCGGGCTTTTGATTTATGTATGAATTAAAACTTCCACTGTGCCGAAATTGAGGCGTTCAGGGGTTCACCTGGTTGAACCCATAAATCGCTATAGCTTGAGACATAGTAGGTTTTATCAAACAGGTTGTTTACATTAAGCTGATAACGTAAACGATCAGATGGGGCATAGTAACCATTTAAATTGACCAGCGTATAACTTGGTAAATTAAAGCCATTGTCTAGGTTATGTCCGCTACGCTCACCCACATAAGTGAGATTGGCACCTACGCCTGCTTTTCTTGCACCTTCTTGTAGAAACTCATAATTGGTACTTACAGCGCCTTGGTGTTTTGGAACATTGCTTAGACGAGCGCCTTTTTCCAAGTCTTGGTCTTTTTCAATTTGAGCATCGGTATAGCTATAGTTGGCATTGACGAACCAGCGATCAGTGATCTGGCTATTTAAGTCAAACTCAACTCCTTTACTACTCACTTCACCTGCTGCGGTTTGAAAATTACTGTCGATTGGATCGGTTGTCAGTACATTCTGTTTTTTCATTTTAAACAGAGCGAGACTCAGCACACTTTGGTCGTTTATTTTATATTTTGTGCCGACCTCATAACTTTCGCCTTTTTCAGGGGCAAAAGTCTGACCATTTCGATTCATACCACTATTCATGGCAAATGAGCGGCCATAATTGCTATAAAACGCCCATTGGTCAGAGGCTTTAAAATTTACTCCGAAACGTGGACTATTCTGGTGAAGCGTTTGGTTGCTTTCAGTCTGAGTCAAATGATTTTTAAAGTCTTGTTCGACCTGATCAAAACGATTGCCGAATAGCACGCTCCACTGATCATTGAAAAAGATCTGGTCTTGTACATTCAGTGCAAAGTAACGCTGCTGTTCTTTGGTGTTGGTAAACGGAGTGAGGTTCGGTAAATATTTGCCGTATTCAGGTTGGTAAATATCAATTGTGTTTGGCATACCAACACTGTGATTACGACGAAGCTGGTTTTGCTTATAGTCAAGTTGACCAAGCTCGGTTGAAAGTAAAATTTCATGGCGAGCCCAAGAGGTATCAAGCTTGCCAAGTAACTCTGTCTGAGCTAGGACATCTTCACTTGTATAGTCACGATAGCGACGTTGACGTTCTAAAGTACGTCCATCGGCTTGCATACGCCGAGGTTCGGTTGCAAAGCCGACCATTTTGGCATCTTTATAGCTGACCGCACTATTTAGTTTCCAGTCAGGATTAAACTCGTGACTCAGACGTAATTGGTAAAAGTAATCTTTTATTTTTAAATCGCCGTCGTCAGGTTCACCTGTAAATGTTTTCGGGTCCATCACAAATTGGTGATGGACTGTGCTGACCCCACGGTCAAAGGTTCCTTTATGCTCAGTAAATTCACTGTCAAAGTCGAGTTGCGTTTGGTCTGAAATTTTCCATGTAAGCTGTGGTGAAAAGAACCAGCGTTCACTGCTGACATGATCACGGAAGCTTTGATTATCTTCGTGAGCCACTGCTACACGATAGGCCAGTTCATCGTTAATAGGTGCGGTATGCTCCAGACTAATTCGATATTGTTCTTGAGTATTGGCACGTAGGTTAAGTTCACTTTCACTTTGCCATTGTGGCTTTTTACTGTTGAGGTTAAGCAAACCACCTGCTTCGCCGCGACCATATAAAGCTGCCATCGGTCCTTTTAAAAACTCTAAAGATTCAATATTTACGACATCTTTTGGGGCACTAATCCCTCGGTTGACACTCAAGCCGTTGCGGATCATAGAGGCGCCTAAATTGGGGTCGGTACTAAAACCGCGGAAAGAGTAATTATCCCAAAAGCCACCACCGAAACTGTTTTGATGAAAAACCCCGCTCACTAAGCTTAATGCGTCATCAATCCGTTGAACGTCTTGTTGTTCGATCATTTGTTTTGAAACATAAGCACGGTTAAAAGGGACGTCCAAAACATCGTGAGAAAATTTAGTTGCCGAGCTATTTTGGCTCAGATCTTCTCGGGTGCTTTCAGCCTGAATGCGTATGGTCTCAAGTACCGTTGATGTTTCCTCTCCCCAAGTGAGTGTCGATATAAATGATAGACCTAACGAAGACAGCAATCCTAATTTGTGTCGCATAAATAATCAGCCATAAAAAGACAAAAGGTATTAAATGTAATAGTATAACGTTACATTATTTTGTTGATTACCGCTATGTCTTTAGAAAAGAATATTGAACGTTTACAGTCGATTGATGCATTGCGTGGTTTGGTGATCATCATTATGTTGCTCGACCATGTAAGAGAAACTTTCTATTTACATAAACAGGTTACCGATCCAATGGACGTAACAGTAACAGAACCAGCATTATTTGGCAGTCGATTATTGGCCCATATTTGCGCTCCGGTTTTCGTACTTTTAACCGGTATTTCTGCGTTTTTATTTCAATCAAAAAAACAGGACTTACAACAAACGCGTGCCTTTCTATTAAAACGTGGCTTATTTTTAATTGTATTAGAGCTTACGCTTGTGAATTTTGCATGGACAGCAACTTTTCCACCCGAAGTCATTTATTTACAAGTGATCTGGGCGATTGGTATTAGCATGGTGGTGCTAGCATGCTGTGTGAGTTTACCGTTACCAGTCATTGCGAGCGCAGGTCTAGTGATTGTTTTTGGACACAATTTATTAGATTCAGTGCACTTCTCACAAGGCGTCTTACAAAATATATGGTTGGTTTTACATGACCGTGGTTGGATTGAGATTGCAGGCATCAAGCTTCGCACAAGCTATCCTGTTTTACCTTGGATTGGGGTGATTTTATTGGGCTATGCTTTAGGTCAGTTCTTTAGTTCAAAATATTCAGCAAAGCAAAGAGGCCGCGCTTTACTCAGCCTTGGTTTAGTAAGTATTGGGCTATTTGTTTTATTGCGTTTTATCAATATCTATGGCGACCAGCCTTGGCAACATTTTGAGTCATTCCAACTGAGTCTCATGAGCTTTTTTAACCTCACTAAGTATCCGCCGTCTTTATTATTTATTTTGCTAAATGTTGGAATTGGCTTAATTGTGCTCGTTGCTTTTGAGCGTATGCAGCAATACTCATTTTTAAAACCATTCGTGGTATTTGGCTCGGTGCCGATGTTCTTTTATTTATTACACTTATATATGCTGAAATTGATGTATGTGTTCGCACTCAGCGTGTGGGGAGCTAACTACGGGAATTATTTGTCGGTCAACCATGTGTGGATGCTATGGCTAATTACAATTGTACTGTCTTTTGTACTTTATCCAGCAGTTAAGTGGTTCTCTAAGTTCAAACATCAAAACAAACATATTTCGATTTTAAAATATTTCTAATTTTCAAAACTTGAGTAAAGCGAGTTCAATGGAGCTTCGCTCTACTTGCTTACATCTAGATATAGAGTTTCTTTGACTTCTTCCATAACCACATAACTGTGTGACGATGCCGAAGCAGGGAGTTTCTTTAGCAGATCTCCCAATAAGCGGCGATATGCACTCATTTCTTTTAAACGCGCTTTTACGAGGTAATCAAATTCGCCTGAAATAAGGTGACATTCGAGTACTTCAGGAATCTCAACTAAGTCTCTGGCTACCTGATCAAACACATCGCCTGATTTGGCAGATAACTTAATTTCTAAAAAGACGAGAAGGTTACGATCTACGTAAGCTGGGTTTAGCCGAGCGTAATAACCCATGATAATGCCATCGCGTTCTAGGCGTTTTACACGCTCTGAACAGGGGGTGGTCGACAGGTTAACTCTCGATGCCAATTCACTAATCGCAATTCGTCCTTCACGCTGCAAAATGTCCAGAATCATGCGATCTATACGATCTAAGGGGCGCATAGATATTTCCTCTTTTTTTAAAATTCTCGCGAGAAAAACATAAATTTACCTAGATTATACCCTAAAAAACAGTGAAATAAACTATTGAAGCAGAAATATACTAGTTAAATAAACTGGTGTGCGTGAGGGAATGGAAATGCGCGTAATTGTATTAGGTAGCGGCGTTATCGGAGTGGCAAGTGCCTATTATCTAGCTCAACAAGGAGCTGAGGTCACTGTTCTTGACCGTCAGGCAGGCCCTGCTGAAGAAACAAGCTTTGGTAATGCAGGTCAAATTTCGCCAGGGTATTCGACCCCTTGGGCAGCACCAGGAATCCCTTTTAAAGCTGTGAAGTGGATGTTCCAACATCACGCACCGCTTGCGATTAATTTAGATGGCAGCATGTGGCAGTTACAGTGGATGGCGCAAATGCTAAAAAACTGTAATCCACAAAGTTATGCTGTGAACAAAGAACGTATGATGCGTGTGGCTGAATACAGCCGTGATTGCTTACGTGAACTTAGAAAAGATACAGGCATTAATTACGAAAACCGTGCGAAGGGTACGTTGCAGTTATTCCGTAAAGAAGCACAAATGGAAGCGGTTCAACGCGACATTAGCGTGCTACAAGAGTGCGGCGTAAGCTACGAATTATTAAATGGCAACGAACTTGGTCGTGTAGAACCCGCTTTGGCAAATGCGCAAGATAAACTCGTTGGTGGTTTACACTTACCAAATGACGAGACAGGTGACTGTTATTTATTTACCAATGCTTTAGCTCAAATTGCTAAAGAGTTAGGTGTTAATTTCCAGTTCAACCAGAACGTAGAAAAATTGATTGTTGAAGGCGATGAAATTAAGGGCGTTCAGGTCAATGGTAAGGTCTTAACCGCAGATCGTTATGTTTTAGCGTTTGGTAGCTATTCACGTGATTTCTTGAAACCACTTGATCTACAGTTACCTGTATATCCTGTGAAAGGTTATTCGTTGACGATTCCAATTGTTGACCCTGCTTTTGCTCCGCAATCTACAGTGCTTGATGAAACCTATAAAATTGCGATTACTCGTTTTGACCAACGTATTCGCGTAGGTGGGATGGCTGAGTTAAGTGGCTTTAACTTAGGCCTGAATGAAGACCGCCGTGCAACATTGCAAATGGTGACTCAGGACTTGTTCCCGGGCGGCGATATGGCACAGGCGTCTTTTTGGACTGGTTTACGTCCAATGACACCAGACAGTACACCGATTATTGGCGCAACTCGCTTTAAAAATCTGTTCTTGAATACAGGTCACGGTACTCTAGGCTGGACCATGGCGTGTGGTTCAGGAAAATTAATCAGTGACATCGTATTGAATCACAAGACTGATATCAGTACCGATGGCCTTTCAATTCAGCGTTATTCACACGCGCATGCTGCATAACGGACGTTAGGAAAGTAATCATGCCTCGTCCTATTACCGCAGTCATCCACCGTCAAGCCTTACAAAATAACTTGGCGGTGGTACGCAAGGCTATGCCAAACAGTAAGGTCTTTGCCGTTGTAAAAGCCAATGCTTATGGACACGGAATTGAACGTGTTTATGAAGCGTTTAAAGCAGCAGATGGCTTTGCCTTACTTGATCTTGATGAAGCAAAACGCATTCGTGCTTTAGGTTGGACAGGTCCAATTTTATTGCTCGAAGGAATTTTCTCTCCTCAAGATTTATTTGATTGTGTGCAATATCAACTCAGTTTCACTATTCATAGTGAAGCGCAAATAGAGTGGGTTCAAAAACATCCTTATCCTGCTCAATTTGATGTTTGCCTAAAAATGAACAGTGGTATGAACCGTCTTGGTTTTAAACCACAACACTATGTTCAGGCTTGGGAACGTTTAAATAACTTGGCAAATGTGTCCAAGATTACGCACATGATGCATTTTTCAGATGCAGATGGCGATCGTTTCGGACAGCAGGGCATTGATTATCAAATCACTGCATTTGAAGAAATTATTAAAGATTTACCAGGTGAAAGATCGGTAAGTAATAGTGCGGCAATTCTGCGTTATCAAGACCAGCTCAAATCAGATTATGCCCGTAGCGGCATCATGCTGTATGGCAGCTCGCCAGACTACCCGACGCATAGTATTGCGGATTGGGGCTTACAACCCACCATGAGCTTACGCAGTGAAATTATTTCCGTTCAGCATTTAGAGCCGAATGAAAGCGTGGGTTATGGCTCAAACTTTGTCGCAGAGCAACCGATGACAATTGGGATTGTCGCTTGTGGCTATGCAGATGGTTATCAACGTATTTCACCAACAGGTACGCCTGTTTTAGTGGACTCAGTCCGAACTCGCACAATTGGTCGTGTCAGCATGGATATGTTGGCAGTCGATTTAACGGGCATTGAGAGTGCCAAAGTTGGTAGCGAAGTGGTGCTCTGGGGCCAATCAAGTACAGGCGTCGTTTTACCTATTGATGATGTCGCTATTTCATCCGGTACGGTGGGCTATGAACTGATGTGTGCCGTCACTGCCCGTGTTCAATTTATTAATCAGGTATAAGGAAATCCGAATGTCAAATTCAGATATACAAAAGATTAACACTAACGAAGTCATGAGCGCCGTGACTGTTTTTAACAAAGTAGTTTATTTGTCAGGTCAGGTACCTAAAAATACCGAACAAGACGTGGCAGGCCAAACTCGTGAAATTCTTGCAACGATTGATGAACTTTTGGCATTAGCCAACACTGATAAATCTCGTCTGCTCTCTGCACAGCTCTATTTAAAAAATCTTTCTGACTTTTCAACCGTAAATGCAATTTGGGTTGACTGGTTAAAAGGGTGTGTTGCTCCATCGCGTGCCACAATTCAGGCCGATTTGGTCAATCCAAATTGGTTAATTGAAATTGCCGTGACGGCAGCACAAAAGTAATTCGTTTTTACTCCAAAAATGATGATGTATCTAACAGAAGGAAGATAGATACGGTTTAACCAGTCATTTTTGGTGAACAGATTCAGTGACCTATGGCATACGGTTCAATTTTCGCCATAGGTTGCTGATCTTAACAAAGGAATTCAAAAAGGAATTTTAATATGACAACGGCTCGTCATTCAGATACGGAAAATTCTCCTGATCATCTGCAACGAAAACTGTCTAACCGTCATTTACAACTGATTGCAATTGGCGGTGCAATTGGAACCGGCCTATTTATGGGTTCGGGCAAAACTATCTCCCTCGCAGGTCCTTCAATCCTTTTGATCTATATGATTATTGGAGGAATGTTCTTTTTCTTAATGCGTGCAATGGGCGAGTTGCTCCTTGCAAATCTGCATTACAAATCTTTTGTTGATATGGCTCATGATCTGATTGGTCCTTGGGCTGGTTATTATTTGGGCTGGACTTATTGGTTAGGTTGGGTGCTGGTGGGTATTGCGGACCTTTCAGCAGTCATTAACTATTTAGGTTTCTGGCTACCTGACGGTGTAAGTTTCTCACCAATACAGCAAGCCATGATTAGCGCAGGTTGTGTGTTGTTTGTGATGGGTCTTAACCTCCTAACAGTACGCCTATTTGGTGAAATTGAATTCTGGTTTGCTCTTATTAAGATCTTGGCGATTATTGGTCTGATCGGAGTGGGCGGCTACATGATTTTCAGCCATTTCCAAGCTCCGCAAGGCGCTGTCGCAAGCATCAGTAATGTTTGGTCACATGGCGGTTTATTCCCGAAAGGTACAGAAGGCTTCTTGGCAGGATTCCAGATTGCTGTATTTGCTTTTGTCGGGGTGGAACTCGTAGGTACAACAGCTGCTGAAACCAAAGACCCGCAGAAGAATTTACCGAAAGCAATTAACGCGATTCCGGTACGTATTATTTTGTTCTATGTACTAGCACTCTTTATTGTGATGTCAGTAACGCCTTGGGACCATATTCGTGCAGACAAAAGTCCGTTTGTTGAGTTGTTCTTAAATGCCGGTATTCCTGTTTCAGCCATCATCATGAACTTGGTGGTACTGTCTTCGGTGATGTCTTCAATGAACAGCGGTGTGTTTTCAACCAGCCGTATGCTGTTCGGTTTATCAAAAGACGGTCAAGCACCAGGTGCGTTTGGTCGTTTATCAAAACGTGCCGTACCTTCAAATGGTTTGATTTTCTCTTGTACCTTTATCATGGGTGGAGCGGTACTTCAGTACTTTGTTCCAAACACGATGGAAGCATTTACTTTGGCAAGTTCACTTTGTGTGATTCTATTCATTAGTGTCTGGAGTCTTATCATGGTGTGCTATTTACGCTACCGTAAATTACGTCCTGAATTACATGAAAAATCAACATTCAAAATGCCAGGTGGTGTTTGGATGAGTTATGTTGTTTTGGCATTCATGCTTTTCACTTTAGTTATTTTGGCATTAGAGCCAGATACATTGAAAGCTTTATATGTCAGTCCAGTATGGCTGGTCATTTTAGGTGTTACCTATCATGTGTTGTATAAACCACGCATGAAAAAACTAGGACGTGAACTCGCCAACGATCATTAAGTTTTATTAAAAAGCCAATCAATCATGATTGGCTTTTTTTATTTTTATTAGATTTTTTATCGGAATAATATTGTTTATTTTTGGATCAATAGAGCAGTTTGGAGGGTATTGGAAAAGTACATATAGCAGGATCACATGCTACACTTCGGCTAATCTGGAACCCCAGATTGATTAATTAAAATTGCCGTGAAGGCAGTACATAAATAATGTGACTTAAAAAAATCAGGACAAACGATTTATCAATTAAGGAAAAAATATACTTGAACATCTTGTCCTGAGGTATAGACTCAGCAACCCACGATATACGGTTCGTTTTTCTCCCTATAGGTTGCTGATTTAAGTTAAGCAAAATATAAAAAGGACTTCTAATATGACAATGGTTCATCATTCTGATGAGGCAAGCTCCCCTGATCATTTACAACGGAAATTAAATAATCGCCATCTACAAATGATTGCAATTGGCGGTGCAATTGGAACCGGCTTATTTATGGGCTCGGGCAAAACCATCTCCCTCGCAGGTCCTTCAATCCTCGTTATCTATATGATAATTGGTGGCATGTTCTTTTTTCTGATGCGTGCATTGGGTGAACTACTGCTTGCCAACTTACATTACAAATCATTTGTCGATATGGCTTATGATTTGATCGGACCATGGGCTGGCTATTATATAGGCTGGACTTATTGGTTAGGCTGGGTACTAGTCGGTATTGCTGATTTGTCTGCGGTCATTAACTATTTAAGTTTCTGGCTGCCCGAAGGCGCCAGTTTCTCACCTATGCAACAAGCCATGATTAGTTCAGGTTGTGTACTATTCATTTTAGGACTTAACCTTCTTACCGTTAAGCTATTTGGTGAAGTTGAATTCTGGTTCGCACTCATTAAGATTTTGGCCATTATTGGCCTGATTGGAGTCGGGGGTTACATGCTCCTCACTCATTTTCAAGCTCCGCATGGCGAGGTTGTGAGTGTAAGTAATGTGTGGTCGCATGGCGGCATATTTCCAAAAGGCGTAAGCGGATTTTTGGCAGGTTTCCAGATTGCCGTGTTTGCCTTTATTGGCGTTGAATTGATTGGTACAACAGCCGCTGAAACGAAAGATCCAGAGAAAAATCTACCGAAGGCGATTAACGCGATTCCTGTACGTATTATTCTATTCTATGTGTTGGCACTCTTTGTGGTGATGTCAGTAACACCTTGGGATCACATTCGTGCAGATAAAAGTCCATTTGTTGAGTTGTTCTTAAATGCGGGTATTCCGATTTCAGCCATCATCATGAACTTAGTTGTACTGTCTTCAGTGATGTCTTCAATGAACAGCGGTGTGTTTTCAACCAGTCGTATGCTGTTCGGTTTATCGAAAGATGGTCAGGCGCCAAGTGCTTTGGGGCGTTTATCAAAACGTGCCGTACCTTCAAACGGTTTAATCTTCTCATGTATTTTCATTATGGGTGGGGCAGTGCTTCAGTACTTTGTTCCAAACACCATGGAAGCATTTACTTTGGCAAGTTCACTCTGCGTAATCCTGTTTATTAGTGTATGGCTTCTGATCATGGCATGCTATTTACGTTACCGTAAGTTGAGTCCGGAGTTACATGCTAAATCGACCTTTAAAATGCCAGGCGGGGTGTTGATGGCGTATGTTGTCATTGCATTCTTCTTGTTCACTTTAGTGATTTTGGCACTAGAGCCAGATACATTAAAAGCGGTATATGTTAGTCCATTGTGGCTAGTTGTTTTAGGCGTTAGCTATCATGTGTTTTATAAACCACGCATGAAAAAACTAGGTCAAGAAACTTTTGATTAATTATTGCTAATTTCAAAAAAGCCAATCATCCGTGATTGGCTTTTTTATTTAGATTCTTTAATCAACCAACAAATGCTGATATTTGTCAGCTTGTTTGCGTAGATAATCCCAGACGAGTTTAATGCGCGGTTCATGTTGTAAATCAACAAAGGTCAGCATCCAAAACGTGTGGGTAAAGCGAACTTGTTGCTCTAACACTTCTTCAAGTTCCGGTTTATCATCTGCCAAAAACTTGGGCAAAATCGCAAGTCCTGCGCCAGCACTCACCGCAATTTGTTGGGCCAAAATACTGCTGCTACGGAAGTTAGCATTCAGCTTTAAAGGTAAACGTTCTAGACAATACAACTCAGGGCTATACACCAGATCATCAATATAGTTCACAAAGCGATGTTGGGTTAAATCTTCTAAGGCACGGATAGGCGGGTTTTGAGTCAGATAGTTTTTGCTACCATAAATTTTTAAACAATAATCTGATAATCGCGTAATGATGTAAGGGCCAGACGTAGGACGATCAATTGATACCACAATATCTGCCTCACGGTGTGAAAGCTTAATCATTTTTGGCACTGGAATTAGGTCGATGGTGAGCAGTGGGTATTGAATCGAGAACTCAGCCAGTAAGCGTGCTAAAAACGCAGTACCAAAACCTTCCGGTGTGCCAATTCGCACACGACCTTGCAAAGGTTGATGTGGTTTTTCAATTTGTAAGAAAGCTTGTTCCATTTGCTCAACTCGAGGAACCAGTGCCATCCCTTCGAGTGTCAGCTCATAACCCGTCGCTTCACGCTTAAACAGCGTTGTACCCAAAGCAAGTTCTAGGGCCTGAATCCGTCTTGCAACCGTACTGTGCTCGACACCAATAATTCGCGCAGCATTGGTTAAGGTTTTAGTCCGAGCTAAAACCAGAAAAAAATGTAGATGATCCCAATCCACTTTCATTTTTTTTGTCATCCTTGTGCATATTTGCACAACAATCGTGCATGAATTTCCGTTGGTGGTCAAAGTTTTCTTTGCTAGTCTCAATTGAAACTGGAATAAAGAAAATACATAGATAAGTATTTTCTAATAATTGAACACAATAAAAATATGGCCTACGGAGAGGTTATGAACACAATCCAAAAAATCGAATTGGAAACCGCTAAATTACTCATTAACGGAAATTTTATCGAATCTGAAACACAGGAATGGCAAGATATTGTTAATCCTGCGACTCAGGAAGTGATTGGTCGCGTACCATTTGCAACGGTTAAAGAAGTTGACGCTGCTATTCAAGCTGCACAAGATGCTTTTGCTTCTTGGCGTCAGACTCCAATTCAGGCACGTATGCGCATCATGCTTAAGTTACAAGACTTAATCCGTGCCAACATGAAGGAAATTGCACAAGTACTAACGGCTGAACAAGGCAAAACCTTGGCAGATGCTGAAGGTGATATTCAACGTGGTTTAGAAGTGGTTGAACATGCCTGTTCGGTCGGCACTTTGCAAATGGGTGAATATGTTGAAGGTGTAGCGCGTGGTGTAGACACTTATACCTTGCAGCAACCTTTGGGTGTATGTGCGGGTATTACGCCGTTTAATTTCCCAGCCATGATTCCACTTTGGATGTTCCCAATGGCAATCGTGTGCGGCAATACATTTGTTTTAAAACCATCAGAACAAGATCCATTATCAACCATGATGCTGGTTGAGCTTGCGATTCAAGCTGGCGTTCCAGCAGGTGTGCTCAACGTTGTGCATGGTGGCAAAGAAGTGGTTGACCGTTTGTGTACCCATAAAGACATTAAAGCGATTTCATTTGTAGGTTCAACAGCAGTTGGAACACATGTTTATAACCTTGCAGGGCAACATGGTAAACGTGTGCAGTCGATGATGGGTGCAAAAAACCATGTTGTGGTCATGCCTGATGCCAATAAAGAACAAACCTTAAATGCTCTAGTCGGCGCAGCGTTTGGTGCAGCAGGGCAACGTTGTATGGCATTGTCGGTTGCAGTCATGGTCGGTGACAGCAAACAATGGATTCAAGAGTTAGTTGAAAAAGCGAAAACCTTAAAAGTAAACGCAGGCCATGAGCCAAATACTGATATTGGCCCTGTCATTTCAAAACGTGCTAAAGCGCGAGTACTCGACTTAATTAATAGCGGTGTTGAGCAAGGTGCAGAGTTACTACTCGATGGTCGCGATGTTCAAGTACAAGGCTATGAAGCGGGCAACTTTGTAGGTGCAACGATTTTTAGTGGCGTAAATACCGACATGCGTATTTATAAAGAAGAAATCTTTGGTCCAGTTCTTTCAATTATTTGTGTCGACACACTTGATGAAGCGATTGCGCTTATCAACGCCAATCCATTTGGTAACGGTGTAGGTCTATTTACACAAAGCGGTGCGATTGCACGTACTTTCCAAAACCTCATTGATATTGGCCAAGTCGGTATCAATATTCCAATTCCTGTGCCAGTGCCTTTCTTTAGCTTTACAGGTTCAAGAGGTTCAAAACTGGGTGATTTGGGACCATACGGCAAACAGGCTGTGCAGTTCTATACCCAAACCAAAACCATTACCAGTCGCTGGTTTGAAGATAGCCATGAAGTTGGCGGTGTAAATACAACTATTAGTTTACGTTAAGGGGATCACGGATGAATATCGCCTTTATCGGTCTAGGCAATATGGGCGGCAAAATGGCCCATAACCTACTGAAAGCCGGAATCAAAGTTTATGGTTATGACCTCAGTGAAGTTGCTATTCAGCACTTCGCCGAAGCAGGTGGTGTGGTCTGCGATAGCCCACAGGCTGCAGCGAAACAAGCTGATGTGGTCATTAGCATGTTGCCTGCGGCCAAGCATGTTAAAGAAGTTTACTTGGGTGAAAATGGTGTATTGGAAGTGCTAAAAGCAGGTAGCTTATGCATTGATAGTAGTACCATTGACCCACAAACCATTAAAGACATTGCTGCTGTTGCGCATGGTAAAAATATTAAAATCTGTGATGCACCAGTTTCAGGTGGAACCATTGGTGCTCAAGCCGGAACTCTAACGTTCATGGTGGGTGCCGATGAGCAAACCTTTAACGAAGTGAAACCTGTGCTCAGTCACATGGGCAAAAATATTGTTCATTGTGGTGATGTCGGTGCAGGTCAAATTGCCAAAATCTGTAATAACCTGATTTTAGGTATTTCAATGGCTGCTGTTGCTGAAGGTATGGCACTCGGTGTAAAGCTGGGCATCGACCCACAAGCATTAGCAGGCGTCATTAACACCTCAAGCGGTCGTTGCTGGAGTTCGGATGTGTGTAACCCATGGCCGCATATTAATGAAAATGCGCCAGCATCTCGAGGTTACCAGGACGGCTTTGCAACTCAGCTGATGCTAAAAGATTTGGGTCTTGCAGTAGAGGCCGCGGGCCAAGTCAAACAACCAGTTGTATTAGGTGGCATGGTGCAACAGCTGTATCAGCAAATGTGCATGCGTGGTAATGCCAATCTCGACTTTTCGAGCATTATTCAGCAATACCTGCCACAAGAGGCATAACGGTAAAGCCAAAGGATGGCTTTAAACACATTAAACCCTGTCGTGAATAACAACAAATCCGGACTGAGGGAAAAGATATGATGGATTATCAAAATGCTGCACAGACTTTCGATTTGGAAAGCACTGCAAAACAGATGTTATCAGGTTCACTTGATGCCTTAAATGCTTGTTATGAATGCTGTGATCGACACGCAGATGGCGACAAAATTGCGCTGTATTGGCAAGGAAAAGACGGACGAAAAGAGCAATATACTTTCCGTGAATTAAAAGAGTGGTCGAGTCAGTTTGCCAACTTTTTAAAATCACATGGTGTAAAAGCAGGCGACCGTATTTCAGGTCTATTACCAAGAACACCCGAATTGATCGTGACTATTTTTGCAGCTTGGCGAATTGGTGCTGTCTATCAACCACTATTTACTGCATTTGGCCCAAAAGCGATTGAGCACCGTATTCAGCTTGCACAAAGTAAGCTGGTGGTGACCGATACGGGCAACCGTAGCAAGCTTGATGAAATTGAAAATTGCCCTGCAATTGTGACGGTGGCCGATGCACAAGGTACTCCCCTTAAAGCAGGCGATTTTAACTTTTGGAATGAAGTAAAACAGCAGTCTGATCAATGTGATTTGGTTATGCGTAGCATCCAAGATCCTTTCTTGCTCATGTTTACTTCAGGCACTACAGGGCCAGCTAAACCATTGGAAGTGCCATTAAAAGCACTAATTGCCTTTGGTCGATATATGCAAGATGCCATTGGTTTAACCGAAGAAGATTCGTTTTGGAATATTGCCGATCCGGGTTGGGCGTATGGTCTGTACTATGCGATTACTGGGCCGTTATTCTTGGGTCACGCTACTTTGTTTTATGAAGGTGGTTTCAGCACAGATAGCTTATGCCAAATTGTGAAAGATTATAAAGTTAACAACTTGGCAGGTGCACCAACGGCTTACCGTATGATGATGGCGGCTGATCCAGCACAAATGACGCCGTTAAAAGGGCAGTTCCGTGTAGTGAGCAGTGCAGGCGAACCACTGAATCCAGAAGTAATACGTTGGTTTAAACAAGTGCTTGATGCTCCGATTTATGACCATTACGGACAAACTGAAGTGGGCATGGTGGTGTGTAATCATCATGGTTTAAAACATGAAATTCATGCTGGTTCCGCTGGCTTTCCAAGTCCGGGCTATCGCGTTGCGATTGTCAATGAACAAGGTGAAGAACTTCCGCCAGACACACCGGGAATTTTAGCAGTCGACATTAGCCAGTCTCCAATGATGTGGTTCGGCGGCTATAAAGAAAGCCGAAAATCGCCTTTCGTTGGTCATTACTATTTAACTGGCGACACTGCCGAGTTACATGCCGATGGCAGCATGAGCTTTGTTGGTCGTAGTGATGATGTAATCACTACATCGGGTTATCGTATTGGACCTTTCGATGTAGAAAGTGCTTTGCTTGAACACGACGCTGTAATTGAAGCAGCAGTGATTGGTGTACCTGATCCGGACCGTACCGAAGTGGTTAAGGCCTTCGTAATTTTAGCTGCGGATACTCAACCTTCCGATACACTTGCTGAACAACTCAGTCAATTTGTAAAAAAACGGCTTTCTGCACATGCGTACCCACGTTTAGTTGAATTTGTCAGTGAATTACCTAAAACTCCAAGTGGTAAAATTCAGCGCTTTTTATTGCGTAATCAAGAAATTGCTAAACAACAAGCTAAAGCAGGGTAAAGGAAATAACAATGCAATTTACCGAAGAACAATTACTCATTCGTGATATGGCGAAAAGTTTCGCCCAAGAACAAATTAAGCCTAATGCCAGCGATTGGGATCGAGACGGGACATTCCCGAAAGAAACCTTGGCTCAAATGGGGCAACTCGGTTTTATGGGTATGCTTGTTTCAGAGCAATGGGGCGGTTCAGACACGGGTAACTTAGCCTATGTACTGGCGCTTGAAGAAGTTGCGGCAGCAGATGGCGCAACCTCAACCATCATGAGTGTACATAACTCGGTTGGCTGTGTGCCTATTTTA
Source organism: Acinetobacter sp. AOR43_HL (assembly GCF_027854635.1). Lineage (NCBI taxonomy): Bacteria > Pseudomonadati > Pseudomonadota > Gammaproteobacteria > Moraxellales > Moraxellaceae > Acinetobacter > Acinetobacter sp. AOR43_HL. The sequence continues at coordinate 73,317 of NZ_JAKTHX010000040.1, read as the reverse complement.
AAATTTGGTACCGACGAGCAAAAAGAGCGTTTTTTAAAACCTTTGGCGCAAGGTGAAATGATCGGCGCTTTTGCTTTAACTGAACCACATACTGGCTCAGATGCGGGAGCCATTAAAACCCGAGCGGTGAAAGATGGCGACGATTACATTTTAAATGGTGCCAAGCAGTTTATTACCTCGGGTGATAATGCGGGTGTCATTATTGTGTTTGCAGTGACTGATCCGAGCGCGGGTAAAAAGGGTATTAGTGCATTTTTAGTCCCACGTGAAACACCGGGCTATGAAGTGATTCGTGTTGAAGAAAAACTAGGTTTGCATGCTTCAGATACGTGTCAGATTGCGCTGACCGATGTGCGCATTCATAAAAGCCTCATGCTTGGCAAAGAAGGTGAGGGTTTGAAAATCGCTCTTGCCAATTTAGAAGGTGGACGTATTGGTATTGCTGCACAAGCAGTCGGTCTAGCACGTGCAGCGCTCGAAGAAGCGACTCGCTATGCCAAAGAGCGTATTACTTTTGGAAAACCAATTTTTGAGCATCAAACCATCGCGTTTCGCCTTGCTAGTATGGCAACTGAAATTGAAGCAGCGAGACAACTAGTTCACTACGCTGCGCGTTTAAAAGAAGCAGGTCAACCGTGTCTCAATGAAGCTTCAATGGCTAAGTTATTTGCTTCAGAAATGACTGAACGCGTGTGTTCGAGCGCACTACAAGTGTTTGGTGGCTATGGCTATCTCAGAGACTTCCCAATTGAACGTATTTACCGTGATGCGCGTATTTGTCAAATTTACGAAGGCACGAGTGATATCCAGCGTTTAGTGATTGCACGTAGTCTATAAAATCAGAACAAGGAATAAATAATGCAGTGGCAAAGTATTTTATTAGAAAAGCGTAATGGGGTTGGACTGATTACATTAAATCGCCCTCAAGCGCTCAATGCCTTAAACAGTGAATTAATTAGTGAAATTAATCAGGCATTAGATCAGCTCGAAAAAGATCGTGAAATTGGCTGCATCGTATTGGCAGGCTCAGAAAAAGCTTTTGCCGCAGGAGCTGACATTAAAGAAATGGCTGATTTGGCATTTCCTGATATTTATTTAGATGACTTTTTTCATCTTGCAGACCGTATTGCACAGCGCCGTAAACCTCTAATTGCAGCGGTGAGTGGCTATGCATTGGGTGGTGGCTGTGAGTTGGCGCTGATGTGTGATTTTATTTATTGTGCTGATAACGCCAAGTTTGGTTTACCCGAAATCACTTTAGGGGTGATTCCGGGTATTGGTGGCACACAACGCTTAACCCATGCGATTGGTAAAGCCAAAGCAATGGAAATGTGCCTTACCGCTCGTCAAATGGGTGCTGTAGAAGCAGAGCAAAGTGGTTTAGTTGCACGTGTGTTTACTAAAGAAGAATTACTTGAACAAACCTTGCAAGCCGCTGAAAAAATCGCAGCACGCTCTTTAACTGCAAACATGATGCTTAAAGAAACTATTAACCGCGCTTTTGAGGTGAACCTCACTGAAGGCTTACGTTTTGAAAGACGTATGTTCCATTCAATATTTGCAACATTTGACCAAAAAGAAGGAATGCAGGCATTCGTTGAAAAACGAAAGGCAAATTTTAAAAATCAATAAGAGATCAATAAAATGAATACAGAAAATCACTTAATGATTGAGCAACAAGGTAAGTTGGGCATGATTACCTTAGACCGTGTGACTCATCTCAACGCATTGTCGCTAGATATGATTAAAAGTATTGGCACCCAATTGGAACTGTGGCGAAATGATGCTGCTGTTCAGGCAGTGTTAATTAAGTCAAATAGCCCAAAAGCCTTCTGTGCAGGTGGAGATATCCGCTATCTCTATGACAGTTATAAAAATGGCACGGCCGATTACAAAGGCTACTTTAGTGCCGAATATAAAATGCTAAATATACTACGTGAATATGAAAAGCCAATCATTGTTGTGCTTGATGGCTATGTATTAGGTGGTGGTTTTGGCTTGGCTCAGGCTTGCCACATTGTGGTGAGCAGTGAAAAATCCAGATTTGCCATGCCTGAAACAGCGATTGGCTTTTTCCCAGATGTTGGTGCAACTCATTTCCTGTCTCGCCTTGATGATATTGGTGTTTATATGGCCATTACGGGTGAGCAGATCAGCAGTAGTGATGCGCTTTACCTCGATTTAATTGACTACCATGTGCCAAGCGAGCAGTTACAAGCTTTGCAAGATGCTCTCGTTGACGCGCCAAGTTTAAGCAAAGAGGGAATTGAACGCATCATTACCCGATTTATTACTCGTCCTGCTGAAAGTGAACTCAAACAATTGGCGGAAGGTATCCGTAAACACTTCGGATATCAGCATTTAGATGAAATCGAGCAAAGTCTTGAAAATGAAAAAGATGAAAGCTTAAAGACTTGGGCAAGCAAGATGCTCAGCATTTTGCAGCAGCGCTCATTTATTGCCAAACAAACCAGTTTAAAACTGCAACATTTAGGTCGAGGTCTCTCTTTACCTCAGTGCATGCAGCTTGAACGTGATTTACAGGATATCTGGTTTGAGCATGGTGACTTTATTGAAGGTGTCCGCGCTCTCATTGTTGATAAAGACAAACAACCACAGTGGCAAGAACGTAATTCGAAATTTGAGCCAATTTTAGAAAAATTGAGCTAAACCGTATTAGAAAAACATAAAAAGCTTAAGGAGATAAAGCGAGACCTGAAAATGCTTATGGTCAGGGCTGGTCATAAGCATAAAAAAGATAAAACAAGAAAATCTAAAAAGGATATTACGATGCAATCAATACATGGAAACGGTTCAAATACTAAAAAGTCGTCACATCGATTAGCAGGTATCTCTAGCATGGTCGGCACCACCATTGAGTGGTATGACTTTTTTATTTACGGTGCGGCGGCGGCGCTCATTTTTAATAAGCTATTTTTCCCAAATCTGGATGCACTTACCGGCGTGCTTGCTGCATTTGCCACCTATGCCGTTGGATTTATTGGAAGACCATTAGGCGGCTTAGTCTTTGGTCATTTTGGTGACAAGATTGGCCGTAAATCGATGTTGCTACTGACCTTGATGCTCATGGGGATCCCAACCGTACTGATTGGCTTATTACCGACTTATGAATCAATTGGATATTGGGCTGCGATTGGTTTGGTTGTCTTACGATTTATTCAAGGGATGGCAATGGGCGGCGAATGGGGCGGTGCTGTACTGATGGCTGTTGAACATGCTCCCGAAGGTGGTAAAGGGTTTTGGGGAAGCTTGCCTCAAGCTAGTACAGGTGGTGGCTTAATGCTAGCCTCAATCGCGTTGGGTCTGGTGTCGTTATTACCTGAAGAAGCACTGTTTAGCTGGGGTTGGCGTTTACCATTTCTTGCCAGTATTATTTTACTGGCAGTGGGTTGGTATATTCGTGTAAAAGTGCCAGAGTCACCAGATTTCGAAAAAGTAAAACAACAGTCTGAAGAAGTCAAAGTTCCTGCTTTACAGGTTTTTAAAAACCATCCAAAGCAACTCATCACTATTATTTTGGCTCGCGCTGCCGAGAATGCATGGTTCTATATTGCCTCAACATTTACATTGGCTTATACCACTGCACAACTTGGAATTCCACGCCAAGACATTTTATTTGCCACCATTTGCGGCGCAGCCGTGATTTTATTTATGACGCCGTTATGTGGACATTTGTCAGATAAAGTCGGCCAACGCAATATGTTTATGTTTGGCCTATGCATACTGGCGCTTTACTGCTATCCATTTTTTACCATGCTCAATACAAAAGATCCGGTATTAGTGTGGACAGCAATTGTTTTAGCAATTGGCGTTGTGTTCCCAATTATGTACGCACCACAAGCTCAGCTTTTTGCCCGTCAATTTCCGGCAGAAATTCGATATAGCGGAATCTCGATTTCGGTACAGTTGGCTGGTGTATTAGGTGGTGGTTTGGCACCGATGATTGCTACTAAATTGTTGAGTGTCGGGCAGGGTAATCCATATCTAATTATGCTTTATATTGGAAGTATGGCTGTAGTCGCAATTATATCGACGTCATTTATGCCTTGTGATAAAAGCTTTGTAGTAGATACGCATCATACAAACCCTAAAAATTTAAATCTTAATACGAATGCTTCAGATCATTCTTGAGCTATTTGGAGAATAAAGGCCTAAGTTTTTCTTAGGCCTTTATTGAGGTAAGCTTAAAATTAAGATAATGACGATATATAGCTGTTGTAGAGATGAGATTGGTTTTTGTACGAATATATTGTATCAGGGGTGAAGTGGCTTTTTTCCAATCAAATGCGTTTTGATTTTTTGTCCAAGTAGATGAACCATTAAACCTAGCATCACAACAACAGAACCAAGCCATTGCCAGTTATTTAAATGTTCATCTAAAAAAATATTGGCAAAAATCATACTAATAACAGGAACCCATAACGAAAGTGGGCTAATCTTGGCTGCTGGATAACGTGTCAGCAAATAAATCCATAAACCATATCCAATAATAGTTGCGAAATAAGCTAAGAAAGCAGCAGCTCCCAAACCACGCCATGTTAAGGCGTGCCAGTCTACAACGACACCTTGCCAACCTGTATCTTGGATAGCGAATAATAAAAACCAAAGAGGAGTAAGAATATTTCCCCAAACGACTAACCCGATTGGATTAATGGACCCCATTCGTTTTATAACAATATTTCCACATGCCCAAGAGAATGCTGAACATAAAACGAGTATCAAGCCTAATAAAGGGATATGACTATGCTGTTGACCTAATGCAATCAGTAATAGTCCTAATGATGCGATAACGATTGCTAGCCATTGATTCCAAGATGCTTGCTCCTTAAGAAGAAATACAGCAATCATCACTGTAAAAAAGGCTTGTGATTGCACAACTAAAGCAACTAGCCCAGTAGGCATACCTGTGGCAATAGCACTAAACATAAAGGCAAATTGAGAAAAGTTGCTAATAAACCCATATGCCAAGAGCCATTTCCATCCGACTTGTGGAATACGAATAAAAAGTAGAGCGGGGATTAGAACTAAAATATAGCGTAAACATCCCAACATCATGGGGCTAATTTCACTCACACCAACTTTCATAAAATAAAAGTTAATACCCCAGATGAACACCACTGCAAAAGCAGCGAGTTTATCTTTCAACAACATGTGCTTATTCCTGAAAAGAGATTTACGACCTATCTAAAAGACAGGTCGTGTAAACGAGAGGAGGTTAGATTTTGTTATGCTTCGCAGGAACGAGAGTATCTAACTTGGGATGTTGATTACGTAATTTAAGTAGTTCCACATAGTCACGAATCATAAAAATGCAGAATAAAATCGCAGCACTAGCAATACCGAACCAGAACGCTTTTTGTAAACTTGGAATGAGGGACATTGCGGCAAAGATACAAACCATACCAATAATGGCAACATAACTGAGGTATGGGAAACACCACATACGAACTTTAATTCGTTCAGGGGCAACACGTTCTAGGTGACGACGTAAACGGATTTGAGAAAGGGCAATGATGATATAAACAAATAAAGCTACCGTACCATAGGACTCGACCAAGAAAGGAAAGATACCCTCAGGTGAAAAATACGAAGCTAAAATGGAAATATAACCAAATAGTGTGCTGAATAAGATGGCACGAACAGGGACTCCATTTTTAGACAATTTAGTTAAGGCACGAGGGGCATCACCATTTTTGGTTAAAGCAAACAACATACGGCTTGCAGCATAAACTCCTGAATTTAGACAACTCAGAACCGCAACTAAAATGACAGCATTCATAATATCTGCAACAAAAGGGATATTGAGTACTTTAAGTGCACTTACATAAGGTGTTGCGATATCGGGGCTGCTCCACGGCACAAGGCATACGACTAAAAAGATTGAGCAAACATAAAAGAGCAATACACGAGTGATGACAGATTGAGTTGCCTTAGCAACAGATTGCTCTGGATTTTTTGTTTCTGCTGCAGCAATTGTGACGATTTCAGCACCAAAATAAAAACCAGTAGCCGCAACTGCACCTGATAACACAGGAACCCAACCATTTGGCATAAAGCCACCATGGTTTAATAATTCACCTAGTCCTGAAGCTTGATGGTTTGGCCAGAAACCAAATAAATATAATGAACAAAGGAAAATAAATACCCCAATTGCTGCAACCTTGATAGATGAAAACCAAAATTCAAATTCACCAAAAGATTTGACAGAGAACAAATTGGTTGCGGTTAATAGAACGAGCAGAACCAGACTCACGATCCATTGGGGAATATCAGGTAACCAGTAAGCGAGAAGTTTAGCCCCAACAATTGCCTCAAGGGCAATCACGATCACCCAAAAATACCAATACATCCAGCCTGTCATAAATCCAGCGAGGCGAGATAAAAATGGTGAATCTTGAAAAGCGTAGCGAGCATAAGCATAAAAGGAACCTGTTACCGGTGAAGCAGTGGCTAACTCCCCCAGCATACGCATCACTAAAATGATTAAGGTACCTGTGATGAGAAATGAAAGAATGGCTGCAGGGCCGGCAGATTGAATCACTACTGAGCTACCGACAAATAGCCCCATACCAATGACACCACCAAGTGCCATCATCTGGACATGGCGTGGCTTCAAGCTACTTTTTAAATCTTGGTTTGAATCTGAATCATACATGGCTAACTCCCCTCATAATTTTTATAACCGTATCGTTAGGCTGATCGTTGAATAACACTTAAAGCATTTCGTCTTTTAAGTAATACCAGCGGTACAACAAGGCTTGCCCCAACCGTCTAAAAGGTCGAAATAAATGTGAAGGTAATGGTGACTGATAAATAGGTAGATCAAATTGTGGGCGTTGAATGCCCATTACTCGTTCTGCAAGACGACGTCCTGCCATTGCTGAAAAAGATACACCATTGCCGCCATAGCCAATTGCATAATAGATAGTTTCATCAGGATTAGGCTGTACAATTCGTGGCATCATGTCATGACTGACATCGACCCAACCCCACCATGAATATGCAATTGGTATACCACGCAAGCTTGGGAATTTGCGATAGAGTCCTTCTTTTAAACGCTCTAGATGTACAGGGTTATTTGCATCGGCTCCTGTTAAAGCACTTCTGCTGCCACACTGTACTGAACCATCAGGCAATAAGCGGTAATAATGGCGTAAAGTGCGAGTATCTGTAATGAACGTTGTACTATGTAGGCCTGCTTCTTTAAGCTCAGCAGCTGTTAACGGACGGGTGACAATAGAATTAGATAAAATTGGCATGATTTTGCCAGACAAGCTTGGATGCAAACCATTAGGTGTATAACCACCTGTTGCTACAGCGACTCGTTTAGCTTTGACCGTGCCATGGGGGGTACGTAGATAGTGAATACCATTACGTGTTTCCCAATCTAATACAGGACTTGAGGTATGTACTTTCGCGCCGGCAGCACGCGCTCTTTTTAAATATCCAAAAGCCAATTTTAAAGGATGTACACCAATACCATCAGGTTCGAGTAACGCACCGGCAGCTTCTTGGTCTCCAACAAATTCTTCGTGAAGTTGTTCGCGGCTTAGCATACGAGTGTTATAACCAAACACATCTTTCATGACTTTGCCTTCGTTTTCTAAAAACGCCAGTTTTTTTGCACGATGAGCAATATATAAATGCCCACCATCTTGTGCATCACATTCAATACCAGTTACCAGATGTTTAAAATAATCAAAACCTTCGCGGATTTCTGCATCTAAACGTTTGGCTATATCTAGTCCCCATTTTTCGATCCACTGTGAACGATATAACCGACCAGAAGCATTTTGACCTTGTCCACCATTTCGGCTTGTACAACCCCATGCACTACGATTTGCTTCAAGAACTAATGGCGCAGTGCCAAATTGTTCTGTAAGAGTTAACGCAGTTGAAAGACCAGTAAAACCGCCACCAATAATGACAATGTCGGCCTCTGTATCACCTGGTAATGGGCCATCATCATCGGGAGGTGTTCCAGCCGTTGCAACCCAGTAGGTTGGTGCGTATTGTTCGTTGCCAGTTACGATCTTATCTGTCAACGGATCAAATTTAGCGTTGTAGGTTTTAAAGCCACGATGAATAGGTTCAGATATTGGATCAACTATTTTGTCTAAAGAAGTTAATTGTTGTACTGATTGATTCATGGGCAGGCTCCTTAAGCGGCTGCTTGCACGGGGCGATTTTTACGGAATGCATTTTTGACTAAAATTTTTCCATCTTTAAAGGTGAAAACATCAACCATGTTGGCTTCAATCTTTCCACCTTCAGGGGTTGATGCTGTAAATGTTGTTTCAGAAATTCCGTATAGCGCATCTTCGCTCAACCAGTGTTTACCATTAAGCCACTGTGCATCAGGAAAACTTTTAAAAGTATTTTCAAATGCTTGACGAACAGCTTCATGCCCTTGAATACGTGTACCGTATACCTCATCACCTGCAACTGTTTCAAAACAACAATCAGGATGCATACAGTCCATGAGTTGCTCTACATCGTGTTTATTCCATGCTGTAGAAAAGTCAGTGATTAGTTGCAAAAGTTGAGCTTGGTTCATCTTTTTAACTCCAAATACATACGAATCTTTTTTGATGATTAAACTGTACGGAAATAGAGCAATTAGCCGTAGTACCAGATTTAATGTTTTGATGGAGCCAGATTTAAATTAATTTAAATATTTAAAATTTATTAATTTTTTATGTTTTTCATATATTGGAATGGGTCTTGCATTTGTATTTGTGATGCCAGATTTCGGTAAATCATAGGTCTTCAGAAGCAAAATGCACCATGTTAAGCATTTGGGCTTCAAAATAGGTCGAGAAATGCACTATGGAAAGAGATCAGTTTGTAACAAGTCCAGTAGTACCAGGTATATGGAACGTATTATTTGCAGAGACTGAGCAAAGTGGACTCAATTTGCAGGGACGAATTTGCCGTATGATGTTTACTGCATTAGTACAAGGTTATCTCAAGCCAGATATGGCTGTTCCATCAAGTCGTTATTTGGCAGATCAACTTGGAGTTGGTCGTAATACTGTGACTATTGCATATCAACAACTCGTAGCTGAACGTATTTTAGAGTCTAGGCAACGTAGTGGACACTTTGTGCATCCCAGCTTCCAAATTGATAGTAGTGAAAGCAAAACGATAAAAACGACATCAAAATCTACAGAATGGGTTTCACGCTTTCGTCTTTGCCCATCAGCACAAAGGCATATTAATAAACCTGCGGATTGGATGAGTTACCCATACCCGTTTATATATGGTCAGCCTGACTTTGAAAGCTTCCCGGCTTCATCTTGGCGTGAGTGTGCTGTTAAAGCTTTATCAGCTAAAGATGCATCGATATGGGCAAGGGATATTACACAACAAGGTGATGATACTTTTCTTATAAATGCAATACGGCAACATATTTTACCGACCCGTGGAATTATGGCCAAAGAAAATGAAATATTACTTACGGTAGGAAGCCAGCATGCATTGTATATGTTGGCAGCACTACTACTTAAAGAACAACAAATTGTTGGTGTAGAAGACCCTGGCTATCCTGATGCACGAAATATTTTTATGTTGCATACACCAAATATTGTACCATTAGCGGTCGATCATGAAGGCGTTACTCTAACAAATGCTGTGGGCTGTGATTATTTTTATGTGACGCCAGGGCGACAATGCCCAACAGGCATCACCATGTCTCCTTCACGCCGTAAAAAGCTTTTAGAACTGGCGGAGCAGCAAGATAGTATCATTATAGAAGATGAATACGATGCACAGGTTTTGGTTCAAAATACTACGATCCCTGCATTAAAAAGTTTAGATCGGCATGGGAGAGTGGTTTATATCGGGAGCTTATCTAAGCCTCTAGCACCAGGTTTACGCTTAGGATACATCGTAGCAGCCCCAGAACTCATTAATGAGTTGCGTCATTTGCGTCGTCTAATGCTTCGGCACCCCAATGTTTTTAATCAAAGAGTATTTGCCTTTTTTATTGATCAAGGTTATTACCATTGCATGTTACGTCGTCAGTTTCAGCTCCATAAATATCGTGGTGAGCAGTTAATATCAGCATTACACCATCACTTTCCTACATGGAACGTTTACGCATTAAATGGTGGCTCGGCATGTTGGATTGATACCCAAAGTGATATCAATTGTACTGTTTTAGCCCAATACGCAGCTAATGTAGGAGTTTTTATAGAGGCCGGTCAGCCATTTTTTCTAAGTACAGATCACCATCAACATTTTTTAAGGTTAGGCATTGGATCTATTACTGCCGATAAAATTGATGAGGGAATTCAGGCTTTAGATCAGGCAGTTAATGATTATAAGAAATACAATTAAAAAAATTTTTATGAGTCAAACTAATTTTTCGGGTAGTGCTTTTAGTACATTTGAAGCGAAAAAAGAGGTGCAAGTGCTACTTTTTTCTCGCTCCAGCTGTTCAATGTGTACCTAATTGATTATGAACTACACATCAATCAAGCATGCAAACATCGCATAGCCATCAATAACCATGGGTGGGCCTGCACGATGAGCACGAAAACCCGCAGCACGTAATAACCGCTCTACCCCCAGAGGAGAGGTGGTAATGAGTTGTTTTGCGCCTTGTTCCCTTGCAAAGTTGATAGATTCTTGCAGAATTGCAATAGAGACGGGCGATGACACAGCTTGACTAGCTGAAGATGGCGGATTTGAGAAATCTACTGCTGAGAATCTTGATAACTCCCAAATTTCTGGTGAGCAAGGAATAGGCATTCCATTAAGTAATTGAGGAAATATCTCACCAAGTAAATAAGGTTGAGTAGTTGGTAGTAATCTGGCACAACCAATAATATTAGATTCTCTATCTTGAGCGACGACATAGGCGGTATCGACTTTGTCAAACTGATCTAGTTCTTCATTATTAGGACAGTTCAACTCCCAACCTAAATATTCAACAAATACCCTATAGCGGTAATTTTTAAATTTAGTATATAGGCCTTCTGAAAAATTATTTTGAAATCCAGCAATAACATTCATTACAAGTGCTTCCACTTATTTTTCAAGTGACTTTACTTAACAGGTGGGGAAGCGGTAACTGTAAGAATTTACAGGTTTCTAAGAGAAATATGGAGTTAATTTAGCCATTGTTTGGGTTGTATTGATTTGGGCATAAATGAACTGTTCCCAGAACAAAGTATCGATTTTCTTTTCAATTAGTGTTTCAGTAACTTCAAATCCAATATCTGTACCAGATACATCAACAAGCATAATATTGCTTCGAGGCAGTCCAATTCTTTTTATACTCGTGATGCCATTGTACTCAATAAATTCCCAATCCCATCCCGTACTTAAAGCTGGGGTCAGTGATGTTGCCCATTCAGTAAAACCATAATAGAGAATTTGAGAATCTTCAATTTGTGTTGATTCAACAATAGATATGAGGTGTTGGAGTGGATAGTTCATAAGCTGGTTTTCATTCAGTCGAATAAAACCATCTGCTGATATTGAGAAATGAGGGGGGATGGTGACCATGCTACCTGTTCAAGTGACTTGAATTGGGGTTCAATGGATAAATAACATAAATTATTGCCAATAAAATACTGTTATGTTTAACAGGTTAAATGTAATTGTATGGCATACACCGTTAAGCTGTTCTTACTAGAGAGTTATTCAGCCTTTAAGGCTTACTTATGAAAAATGAGAATTTTGTAGTTTTAATATGCAAACTGCCTTTTAAAAAATGCTAGATAGATTGGAGTTGTTGTAGATCTTTTAGTGTGCATCAACTCTCATTGTTAAAATAATAATCCTAAGTAAGGTGAGTGATAATGTAATTGCTTGATTTATTAAATTATTAAAGGTGTCTTTAGTTTCTTTGTATAATAATTAGTAAAATTATACCGGCTAGATAGTTGATAGAAAATATTGTTTAATTAAATTAATGAAAACTGACTATCAATAATAATTAATAGGTCTCCTTGATCTTTTTTAAAATACTTAATTTTTGGAATAAAATGCATCCCGTAAAATTTAATTTTTCAAGCATAATCCACACATGGAATATAACAACCTTAGAAGCTCTCATAAATTTAGTTTGGCTGAATAATTTACAACCATATCTGGCTTAAAAGAGTTGTTAATTAGATGATGAATTCAAAATCTGAAATTGAAAAATCAGATAAAGAAAATTAGGTATTTAAAAGCTTTATTGAAATAAAGGTAAACGAAGAGACCTACGCTTCAATTGGATTGTTTGAATTCACAATATTCAACTGAACAAAAAATGATTTGTGAATGGAGTCTAATGAGAGTAAATGGAAAATTGGCAAGAGGATTTATTATCAGAATTTCTGATCGTAAAAAATGAATACCAGCTGTTTGAGATCGTTAAATCTACAGCTTCAAAGCTTGGATTTGATTATTGTGCTTATGGTATGCAGTCGCCATTATCTATTGCTGAACCAAAAACGATTATGTTGAATAATTATCCAGAAGCATGGCAAAAGCGTTATGTGGAACAGCAATATGTGAAGATAGATCCAACTGTGCAGCATTGTATGGTATCACTTCAACCTCTTGTCTGGTCGAGCCAATTTGCAAAGACACAAGAAGAAAAAGATTTCTGGGAGGAGGCGCGCTCTTATGGCCTTAATGTCGGTTGGGCTCAGTCAAGCCGCGACTTTATTGGAACCAGAGGGATGCTAACACTCGCAAGATCCAATGACCAATTGTCGGAAAAAGAGCAAAAGGCACAATATACAAATATGTATTGGTTGTCTCAAACAGTGCATTCTAGCATTGCTAAAGTTGTAAATGAGGTGGAATTCGCTCAGTTTAATCTTTATTTAACGAACCGAGAAAAAGAGGCACTGCGTTGGACTGCTGAGGGTAAAACGTCTGCAGAAATTGCCCAGATTCTAGGGGTAACTGAAAGAACAGTCAATTTTCACCTCGGAAATTCAATGCAGAAGTTAAATGTGAATAATAAAATTTCAGCAGCTATCCGAGCTGTGATGTTAGGACTTTTATAAAGTATACGTATAAATAATACATCTGAATAAAGTAAATGCTTGTAATATTTATATTTTAAATCAATCATTACTATAGCTTATTATAAAAGCTATTTATCTGGGTTTTATTTTAAATTAAACCAACTGGAAAAATTTAATTTCATATTATTTTAGTATTCATGATCTTATGTGAAAGTCAAAATTAATTGTATTTATTTATAAAAGTATATATTGGTTATGAGAAATTATAATGTTGAAATATGATTTGTTTTTAAATGAATAATATAGGTGGATTGTTAATCTATACTTAAATAGCTTATTGCTATAAGAAATTAAATCTCAAAAATCAAAAAATAAAATAATTATATGAGCTAAGAATTCACTGATGTATTGAAAGCTTTTAGACACTTTTTCAACTACTAAAAAAGTAAAGATGAAAATAAGTTTAATATTTAATCTGATTGCAAAAAATAAAAAATAGAAATTGAGTAAAACGATTTATAAAAGGTGTCTAGCTTCTCGATTTTTATAAATATAGGCCAACCTGTAAGCACTTACAGGTGTAATAAATGATGCCCAACCATAAAATATAATGTGAATTTATATTTTAAACAAAAAGTATATTCATTTTTATTAAAAGCCCCGACGAGAAATGTAATTTCTAAATTAGCGAATTTTAAGGGTGCATTATAATTAATCGGAGTAAGTTATGGCTGTAATGGATACGGATAATATCATTGCAACATTGGAATCCCACGCAAATTTAAATGGAAGTAAGGTTGCTTTCGAGTATTTAGGGCGTCAATCTGGTGGTATCCAGTCTCTTACGTATAAAGATTTGAACGCTCGGGTTCAACATCAAGCTCAGGTATTAATGAATCTTGTAGACAGTGGCGATCGCGCTGTGTTGCTATTTGAACCTGGGTTGGACTTTATCGTATCGTTCTTTGCCTGCCTAAAAGCTAAAATTATCGCGGTACCCGTCAGCCTACCTTTTAATCGTAATGGTTTTTCTAATATTTTGAATATTATGAATGACTGCGAGCCAAAAATAGTACTCACCACCAAAAAGATTCTTGAGCTATCAGGTCTGATCACACTAAAAGCTCAAAATGAAAGCTTAATATTACATGCTGTTGATACTGAGCTACAGCGTGATTTGGTACAAAAAGATTTCCCGCCCATTACTGAAGAAGATATCTGCTTCCTGCAATACACTTCGGGATCAACAGGTTGGCCTAAAGGGGTAATTGTTACCCATAAGAATATTATGGCAAATGAAGTCATGATTGCTGAAGCTTTTGGCACGCAACCTGAAGATATTGGCCTTACATGGCTACCTGTTTATCACGATATGGGGTTGATTGGCTCAGTTTTGCAAACTGTGTATGTGGGCCTGACTTGCTATGTCATGTCACCGCTGGACTTCATTCGTAAGCCTCTAAAATGGTTGCAATTTATCAGTGAAAAAGGTGTCACAATTACTGGTGGACCAAACTTTGCTTATGAATTATGTCTGCACCGCATCTCTGATGAGCAGGCTGCATCGCTTGATCTGAGCCGTTTACGGGTGCTGTTTAATGGTGCTGAGCCGATCAAGGCTCACGTCATGCAACGCTTCATGGAAAAGTTCAATACCCAGTCGGAACTGAAACTAGATACTTTCTTGCCATGCTATGGACTGGCAGAAGTTACGCTTTTAGTTAGTGGTGTGACTGGTCCTCTCAATTCAATTTCAATCGATCGTGACAAGTTAAATGCCAATCTGATACAGGCCAGTCAAGATCAGACCGCCGTGCAAGTGGTGAGCTGTGGCAAGATCTCGGCACATATTGATTGCCGTATTGTCAATCCGCATACCTGTCAAGAAGTAGCAGCTCATGAAGTTGGTGAAATCTGGCTGGCAGGTGAGAGCGTTACAGCAGGTTACTGGCAGAAGCCAGAGGTCAATCAGGAAACTTTTGCGGCGACTATCATTGATGACGCGGGTCAACCGAGTCAAGTGCACTACTTGAGAACGGGTGATATGGGCTTTGTCAAAGACGGAGACCTATATGTAACTGGCCGCCTTAAGGATGTGATTATCATCCGTGGCAAGAACTATTACCCGCAAGATATCGAGTGCTCTGTTGAAATGGCACATCCTGCTGTTCGTAAAGGCTGTGTTGCAGCAGTGAATGTTGCTGATTCTGAGGGTGTTACTGTTGTACTTGAGATCAAGAAGAAGTCACTAGACAAGACTCTCAATTTTGAAGCCATTAGAACTCAGGTCAAGGAACAAGTGACAGCTGATATTGGCTTACCTGTAGAAGGTGTCTATTTACTGCATCAAGGCCGAATTAACAAAACTACTAGCGGCAAAATTAGAAGAAGAAAAATTAAAGAACAGATCGAACGCGGTCAACTGGTCTGTTTAACCCATCCAAACCGTAGAACGGTGATTGCTCGAAACTATGTCAAAAACGGCTTAGAAGTCATCCGTGATCGTGAGCAGCGGGGGCAGCTGATTCGTTATAGCTCCAATCTTCTCAACTCAATGATCAAGGAACGTGAAGTACGCACGCTGATTTTTAATCGTCTGAAAAGTGCTTTGTTTTAACCCTTACCCTTTAATCATTTGAGTGAAAATCCATGTCACTTACATCCAATTTGCGGCAGTTTCAGTCTGCTGCTCGTCTGGAGCAAATTTTAGGCTCCGTACATGATAACAACAACGATTTTTCTTGGTCCGCTGCCATCGAGCGTGATGAGAAGGAGCAATATCCTCAGCGTGCTGTTGATTTTCTGAATGCGGTGGGTATGAACCGTTTCTATGTACCTTCAGAGCTCGGAGGTCGTATGGAAATTGGTGAAGAGTTGCTATATCTGCATCGTGTGTTGGCACGACGAGATCTAACCATCAATTCGACCTATAGCACGAATGCTTGGTCTGTGATTGTGTGGATCGGCGGTAATGCGAATCAATGCCAAAATATTGCTAGCCGAATTTTAAGTGGTGCTGCTCCAGCATTGGCTTATAGCGAGAAAGCGCATGGTGCTGACCTATTATCTAGTGAAGTGACAGCACAGCCTGCCGAGAGTAAATACATCTTAAATGGCGAAAAATGGTCAATCAATCGCGCCACTTTAGGAGACTCTTTAAGCCTGATCGCTAAAACATCGAACGATCGTGGACCACGTAGTTTGAGCGCATTCTGGCTTGATAAGCGTCATATGGCTTCTAAAGGAACCTATAGTCTGAACCGCCTGCCAACAGTGGGCATGCGTGGTTTAGATATTAGTGGTATTGGCTTTAACAACGCTGAAATTCACAAAGATGCTTTGATCGGTGAAGAGGGCCAAGGGTTGGAACTTGGACTCAAAACTCTACAGGTAACGCGTGCATATTGCAGTAGTTTCTCGCTGGGGGCTGGCGATACGATGCTACGAATCGCGACCGAGTTTGCTATCGAACGCGAGTTATATAACAAAAAAGTAATAAGCATTCCATTAGTGCGTGAGCAACTTTCTACAGCCTATGCCTATCTATTAGCAGCGGAGGTGTTATCACTCGTTGGCGCGCGCGGATTACACGTTTGTATTAATCAGTTCAGTACATGGTCGCCAATCGTCAAGGTACTGGTGCCTGAGTATGTAGAGTCACTTGCCAAGATCACTTCTTCAGTGCTTGGGTCACGTTTCTTCTTAAGAAATGCATATGCAGATGGAATGTACCAGAAAGCATTCAGAGACCATCTGATTGTTAGTGTGTTTGACGGAAGTAGCACCGTTTGTCTAGACAGTCTGAGTTTTCAG
Organism: Acinetobacter sp. AOR43_HL; assembly: GCF_027854635.1. NCBI lineage: Bacteria > Pseudomonadati > Pseudomonadota > Gammaproteobacteria > Moraxellales > Moraxellaceae > Acinetobacter > Acinetobacter sp. AOR43_HL. The sequence goes on along the minus strand of NZ_JAKTHX010000040.1, from coordinate 56,509 downwards.
CTCAAATCAGCCAATAAAGGTCGTAGCAAAAAAGCCGACCATCTCAACCAAGCCGAAGCCAAAGCACGTTATCGCCAGTTGTATGACTTACAAGTGGAGACAGACGCTATTGATTTCCGTGGGCTTGAGATTTTCAACCGAGATGGCGATTTGGTGATGGAGTCGCTGGGGACAATCATTGAAATGCTCAACGATGCCGAAGCCACAGTAGGGTTGTCTACTGAAATGCTATCTACGCTACGTGAGCATGCAGACCGGCTTCTGGTTGAACAGCGTACATTAGATCAAAAAATTCAGAATTACTTTTCAAACTCTGAGGAAAGCAAAGAGTTTGAAACGTTACGTTTTAGTCTCGCTCGAGGCTACGCCGAGCTGTTTGCCCGCATTGCTGTGCTGGGTTTCTGGGTCTTTAACCGTCATGGCTTGAGGACTGCTTTAAAGGATGGAGCATGGTTGATCATTTTCCTAAATGCTGCTGAAGGGCAGGCATCTCCTCCTATTACGTCATTACGTGAAAGCACATTAGCAGATTTGCTAGACCGAATTTCAACCAACCACATGTTATCTGTTATCGATTTCGCATTGGCACCGCGTGATGCCAAACCAGTTAAAGAGGAGATTACCCCATGAATAAGGATAAAGTTTACTGGAGCGCGATCATTCGTACGCTAGTAGCTAAAGAGATGCGTGTAGAGCCTGAGACGATTGATCCAGAGCAAAAATTTACCAGTTATGGTCTTGATTCGATCGTTGCTTTGTCTGTGTCTGGGGACTTAGAAGATCTGACAAAACTGGAACTTGAGCCAACACTGCTATGGGATTACCCAACAATCAATGCGTTGGCTGAATATTTGGTTTCTGAGTTGCAACAGGGAGTTGCTTCATGAATAACATTGCAAGCCTAGAACCAAAAATTCTGTCGCGTCATGCGATTTCTGCAGAACAGCTTGGTATTTGGTATATCCAGCGTCTTGAGCCAACTTGCAGTGCCTACAATATGGTGGTGGCTTTTGATGTGAAGGTCAACCAGCCATTAGGCAGCAAGCCGATGGAGATTTTGGAAGCAGTGTTACATGATTATCCGTTACTACGTGTAAGCATGCCTGCCAATGATCAGGGTATCGAGCAAATCATCTGGGATCGTGTATATCCTAATATCATTCTCTCTGATGCTCGTCATGTTGAAGCTTCTGATTTGACGAAATTAGTCGAACAGGATACCAAGCAACCATTTGACCTAACTCAGCCACCGTTGTGGCGTATCCATTGTTATGAGCGTGGTCAGAATCACTATGTGATTGCAGTTGTGATTCATCATGCCTTAATGGATTTCTGGTCGATTGGTCTATTGCTGCGAGATGTCTGCAAGCGTTTTGGACTGGTAACAGAGTCAAATGTAGTGAACGGAATCGAGTTCGCTCAATATGCAGATAAGCAGAAGAGCAACGTGATCGGTGATGCTGATGAAAGCTTACTGTTTTGGAAAAATGCGTTAAAGCATGCTCCACATGTGCATAGCATTCCACTTGATTATCCACGTCCAGCTGTGCAACAACATAAAGGTAGCTCGGTAATTTTCCGTGTACCTGAGTCAGTATCGTCTGGTCTTGTAAACTTGGCGAAAGATTATGAAATTACCTTATTCGGTCTTGTATTATCGGGCTTCTATATCCTGCTGAACAAACTATCGAATGAAAATAATCTAGTCGTTGCCACAGCAGTAGCAGGCCGACTTGAACGTTCTTTGCGCAATGCACTAGGACAGTTTGTTAATACAATTGCTCTTAACATAGACATCGATGCTGATCAGACTTTACGTCAATTTACACAGCAGGTGCAGGAACAATTAAAACAGAGTCTTAAACATCAAAAAGTTGCTTTTTCCAGAGTGGTTGAAGCTGTTTCACCAAAGCGTGATGGCAGTATCAATCCATTGGCTCAAGTTGGAATGTTCTGGGAACGTCTAGGTGGTTTGGATGAGTTTAAAGAACTACTCTTGCCAATCCAGAATCCAGCTACTTTAGCCGGTCAAGACCTTACGCTAGGAAGCTTTCCAGTTCGCCAACAAGAAGGCCAACTAGATATTATGCTAGAAATGGGCGGTGAATATCAGGGTGAACTGGTTGGTGTACTGAAATACAACTCTGAAATATTTTCTGCGGAGTCTGCCGAGAATATAGTGCAACTACTGCAAGTTGTACTATCGGAAATGGTGGCTCATCCTGAACGTAAGATTGTTGAGTTAGATATCGCACCTGATTATGCGAATGGCATTCAGCTAGGCTACCTACGTGGTCAGGTGACTGATTATCCTCGACATGATCTACTGGGAATGATTCTGAAGCAGATCGATGAGCGTGGTGACAATCATGCTATGACCTCTAGAGATCATGCTGTCAGCTATCATAAGTTAGGTCAGCATATTGCTGGGATTGCTGAATATTTACGTGCACATGGCATTACCAATGGGGATCGCGTAGGTCTAATGGTAGACCGCACTGTGCTATTGCCCGCGGCAGTCCTCGGAATCTGGGCGGCAGGAGCAGCATATGTACCGTTGGATCCTAGTTTCCCAAGAGAACGTTTGCATAACATCGTAGAAGATGCTGAACCTAAAGTCATCTTGACCCAAACTGACTTGATGGATGCTCTTACAGTCTCTGTACCACGTCTAGATATCAATCAAGCTGGTGTTGTTCCCATTGAGCAAGTACGTGAGACGCTTGCCTTTGGTGATACCGCTTATGTGATGTACACCTCCGGCTCGACAGGTAAACCTAAAGGCGTGCGTATTGGGCATCCTTCAATAGCTAATTTCTTACTGTCTGTGAATGATAGGCTGCAAGCAACTGCTGATATGCAGTTATTAGCAATCACTACTTATGCGTTTGATATTTCTGTTGTTGAACTATTGATTCCACTGATGTACGGCGGTGTGGTGCATGTGTGCCCACGTGAGATATCTCTAGATGGGAACCTGCTGGTTGAGTATATGCAGGCGAAGTCAATCAATGTTATGCAGGCAACGCCGTCCTCTTGGAAAATGCTATTGGACAGTGAGTGGAAAGGTATCCCACATCTAACTGCACTTAGCGGAGGCGAAGCGCTAGATCCTGTACTCGCAGAAAAACTACTGAGCAAAGTCAGCTGCCTTTGGAATGTCTATGGCCCGACCGAGACAACTGTGTGGTCCAGTGCAGCCCACATCACCGATGCCAAATATATTGATTTAGGCGAACCAATGGCGAACACCCAGCTTTATGTTCTCGATGAACAGCAGCGATTGGTTCCACGAGGTGTTATGGGAGAGCTCTGGATTGGAGGCGATGGTCTTGCAGTCGATTACTGGCATCGACCTGAGTTGACAGATGCACAATTTAGAACTTTACCATCCCTACCAAATGCTGGTCGACTCTATCGCACCGGAGATAAAGTCTGTCTGCGAATGGATGGGCGTTTGACTCATCATGGACGTCTGGATTTTCAGGTCAAAATCCGTGGATTCCGTATTGAGCTAGGCGAAATCGAGAATGTTCTCAAACAGATCGATGGTATTACAGATGCAGTAGTCTTGGTTAAGACCACAGCCGACAATGATCAGAAACTGGTGGCTTATGTGACCGGACATGACATTGAAATGGCTAGTTTAAAAAAGACTCTGCAAATCCATCTTCCGGCTTATATGGTGCCAAGTACGTTTATCCGATTGGATGAGTTTCCAATGACGGCTAACAATAAGTTAGATCGTAAAGCATTCCCTGAGCCAGTGTTTGAGCAGAGCAACGATTATGTTGCTCCACGCGATTCGATTGAAATCGAGTTATGTACTACCTTTGAGCAGATTTTGTCAGTCAAGCGAGTTGGTATACATGATGATTTCTTTGAATTAGGTGGGCATTCATTACTGGCTGTGAAACTTGTCAATCATCTCAAGAAGGTATTTGGTACCGAATTATCAGTTGCTTTACTTGCACAGTACTCAACTGTTGAGAGTTTGGGGGAGATCATCCGTGAAAATAAAGAAATCAAACCTTCAATCGTAATCGAACTGCGCCGCGGAACTTATGAACAGCCGCTATGGCTCTTCCATCCGATTGGTGGCAGTACCTTCTGTTATATGGAACTCTCGCGTCATCTCAACCCGAACCGTACTTTACGTGCTATTCAATCTCCGGGTCTGATTGAAGCAGATGCTGCTGAAGTAGCGATTGAAGAAATGGCGACACTCTATATTGCTGAAATGCAAAAAATGCAGCCTCAAGGGCCTTATTTCCTCGGTGGTTGGTGTTTTGGCGGTGCGATTGCATACGAGATCAGTCGTCAGTTGCGTCAAATGGGACAACAGGTCACAGGGATTGTCATGATCGATACACGTGCTCCAATTCCAGAGAATGTGCCTGAAGATGCTGATGATGCCATGCTTTTGTCTTGGTTTGCTCGTGATTTGGCTGTGCCTTATGGCAAAAAGCTGACGATATCAGCGCAATACTTGCGTGAATTGAGTCCAGATCACATGTTTGATCATGTGCTTAAAGAAGCTAAGGCCATCAATGTCATACCTCTGGATGCTAACCCATCAGATTTCCGACTTTACTTTGATACTTATCTGGCTAATGGCGTCGCACTTCAAACCTATTTCCCAGAGCCTGAAGATTTTCCGATCCTCTTGGTTAAAGCCAAAGATGAGTCTGAAGATTTTGGGGAAAGTCTCGGCTGGGATCATTTGATCAAAGATACGCTTACACAAGTGGATCTACCTGGTGACCATTCATCGATTATGTTCGCTGAGAACGTTGAGGCTGTGGCCAAAGCAATTGATCAGATGTACCCAATTCCTGCATAAGAAATACAAGAAGGTAGAACCACTATGGTGACCATAGAACATGCTTTCCTTATACCGGCCGAGATTGATAAGGTTTTTAAATATCTTGCAAACCCGGGCAATGATGCAAGCTGGCAATTGTCATGTAAGCATTCAGAGCTACTAGACACTACTCCGCGTGTGGGCAGCAAGTATGAACTCAATTTGAGCTTTGCTAGTCGTGAGTTAGCCTTTAAAGGTGAAATTACACATCTGGTACCGAACGAATTGTATGCCTTCCAAGTGTTAGAGGGACCGTTTTATTACAAAGGTACTTATCGCTTCAAACAGCATCCAGAAGGTACATGGATTGAATGGTTATTTGAGGCAGAGCCGGGCGGCTTTTTTGGTGTATTTCCTAATGCACTGCTAAAAAAAATGGTTCTTGCCCAGTTCAAGAAAGATCTTGCTAATCTTCAGGCGCTAGCTCAGAAGGGTGGAACCTATGAGGCAGTGAGTACGCAAACGCAAGAGATTGAAGAGCCATCGGTAGAGGTCGAAAAACCACTTCAAAAGACTCATCTAGTGATGGAGCAATATACGCGATGGATTCTTAGACATCGCCGTATTGTACTGACGGTGGTCATGCTTTTGACGATTGCCTTGGCATACCTTGCATCTGGTGTAAAAATTATTATTGATCCAGGCGCACTTGCACCGAATGGGCATCCTTATATCACCTCGACCAAGCTGATCGAAAAAAAATTCGGCTCCAAGTATATGGTTGTGATCGGTATTACACCGAAGCAAGGTGATATTTATCAGCCGCAAGTGTTGGAAAAAGTCAAACGTATTACCGAAGAAGTGGACAACGCCCCCGGCGTTGTTCGATCAACTATGATGAGTTTGGCTGCACGTCAAGCGAAAGGAATCATGGCTAATTCGGAAGGGTTTGATGCCAAAAAATTACTGCCGACCAGTTCTGTAACTCAGGATGATATCGATCAACTGAAAAAAGTGTTGGCAATGAATCCAACTTATATGAATTCAGTGGTGTCTAAAGATCAAAGAACTGCTGCGATTTTGCTTGAGCTTGAGGAAAGTCCAGAGGGCTTCCAGAAGATGATGGCTCCGATCAACAAAATTGTAGAAAGCGAACAATCTAAAGATATGACGCTCAGTGTCGGCGGTAATCCTGTCTATCTAGATAAAGCTGAAGATTACTCTAAGCGTATCAATATCTTGTTCCCGATTGCCGTATTGGTGATTGGATTGTTGCACTTTGAAGCATTCCGCAGTAAGCAGGGTTTGATTCTGCCACTCGTTACAGCTTTGCTTGCTGTGGCATGGGGTATGGGCATGATGGGGCTGTTCAAACAGCCTATGGATATCTTTAACTCGCCTACACCAATTTTGATCCTGGCCATTGCAGCAGGGCACGCCGTGCAGTTGCTCAAACGCTACTATGAAGATTTTGATCGTCTGATTGCTCAAGGGATGGAACCTAAAGCTGCCAATAGCGAAGCTGTGGTGCAGTCTTTAGTTCGTGTTGGTCCAGTTATGGTGCTGGCTGGAGGAATTGCGGCGGCTGGATTCTTCTCTCTGTTGACCTTCAATATTCCAACTATCCGTTCATTCGGTATTTTTACTGGAATCGGGATCATCAGTACGTTGATCATCGAGATGACTTTTATTCCAGCACTACGCTCAATGTTGCCACCGCCTTCGGTTACGAAGGTCAAACGCAAAGGGCTACCGATCTGGGATTGGATTCCAAATCGTATTGGCGATGCCATTTTGTCAGTTCGTCCACGAATGATATTAATGACTGCGATTGCGGGAATTGGTGTCTTTCTTGCGATCGGCACGAGCCGTATTGTGGTAGATAACGATAGTCGGAATTTCTTCTCTCGTGACCTACCGATGCAGCAGGATGACAGGTTCTTGAATCAGTCACTTGGTGGCACAAACAGCCTTTATATTATGGTCGATACGAAGGTCCGTGACGGTATTGAAAACCCAGAGATCCTAAAAGCGATTGATAATACAGAGAAGTTCGCGAATTCAATTCCAGAGGTTGGTAAAACAATCTCTATCGTGGACTATATCAAAAGGATGAATCAGGCAATGAATGCCGATCAGCCACAGGCATTTCAGGTTCCTGCAACCAAAGATGTTGTTGCTCAATATCTGCTGTTGTATTCAATGTCTGGTGAGCCGACTGATTTTGAATCCTACATTGATACTACTCAGCGCTATGCCAAGATCACGATTCTTATGAAAACGGGCAGCAACCACCGTATCAAAGAAATCCTTGAGTCGCTAAAAACGTATATGGCGGCTCAATTGGGTGACAAGGCTGTAGTGAGTTTTGGTGGTGACGTGACGCAAACCATTGCTTTGACTGAAACAATGGTTCACGGCAAGCTTATGAACATTCTACAAATTTCATTTGCCGTATTCTTTATTTCAGCACTGGTCTTCCGTTCGATTTCAGCTGGACTGATTGTTCTGACACCACTTTTGTTCTCAATTCTTGCCATCTTTGGTGTGATGGGCTGGCTCGACATTCCGCTCAATATTCCAAATTCCCTTATCTCGGCCATGGCTGTAGGTATTGGTGCGGATTACGCAATTTATTTCCTCTATCGTTTGCGTGAAATCTTGCGCGAAGAAGGGGGAGATATCAAAGATGCTATTCGTAAAACATTAAGTACTGCTGGTAAGGCTTCTCTTTTTGTCGCGACTGCGGTCGCTGGCGGGTATGGCGTATTGTCCTTATCGCAGGGCTTCCACGTACATCAATGGCTGGCGATGTTTATTGTGATTGCGATGCTATTCAGTGTGTTTGCAACCTTAATTATGGTACCTACAATGATTCTAATATTAAAACCTCGTTTCATCTTTTCCTCAAATAAGAAAAGTATCCCCGTTGCACAAACTGTTGTGACAAGCCTTTTGTTAGGTACTGCGCTCACCTTTTCATTACCTAAAACATCTCATGCAGATGAAGTTCAAGATATTGTTAATCGTAGTGATGATGCCTCTAAATTCCTGACCTCAAGTGCTAGTGCCAAATTTATTTTGACTTCTAAAAATGGTGAGCAACGTGTGCGCTTGACTAAAAATATGACCAAGCTTGCTGGAAATACTCAGAACAATATGCGTTTGACCGAGTTCATCTCGCCTGCAGATGTACAGGGAACCACGACGCTATTGATTGAGAACTCAAAAGGCAGTGATAGCATGTTTGTCTATTTGCCTGCATTGAAAAAAGTACGCCGTCTTTCATCAGCGAATAAGGGTGATGCTTTTATTGGTACGGACTTTAGTTATGGTGATGTACTTGGCTATAAGTTAAGTGACTGGAAGTACACCAAACTTGCAGATGGCAAATTTAATGGCAAAGATTGCTATATGATCGAAGCAACGCCAATCAATAATACGGTGAAGAGTGACTTTGGTTATAGCAAACGTCGCATGTGCATTCTCAAAGACAACTTTGTTACAGCAACCATCGATATATGGGACACAGCAGGCAAACCGTTAAAGCATATTGAGTTCACGGATATCCGTCCTTACGGCAAAGTAAAACCAAGATGGCAAGCCATGAAATCTATGGCGAAGAATCTGCAAACTCAGCATATGACACAAGTGATCGTCAATGATTTTGTCGCAGAAAAAACCTTATCGGATAAGCTTTTCTCACCGCAGAGTCTTGAAAAATGACGCAAGGTGCCTATTGGGTATTTGCATGCTGCAGTAGCTTTATGCTACTGCAACATGCTTATGCAGATGACAGCGAAATGAGTTTTGTGAGCCAGAACTCAGCCAGACTCGATGTTTGGTCATCAGATCGTGATTTAAGTTCGTTAAAAAACATTGGGCAAGCAAGTTTCTGGTCCAATGGTACGCTCAAGTTTAACCCTGAGTTTAAGATCCATTACGACATAAATATTGGAGACGAAACGGACCATACTGTAAACCCAGATCAGGTAAGTAAGGTGAATCGCAACTTACGTGAGTTGTACGCCTCTTACAACTGGGACCAGACCGTCTATGTCGATGTTGGTCGTCAGATTGTCGTGTGGGGGAGAGCTGATGGGACTAATCCAACAGATAATCTATCGCCCCGTGACTATACGCGCCTAGTACCAGATGAGACAGATCAACGTCTTGGAAATGATGCACTTAAATTGACATATATTCCTGAATCTGGAACTAATAAATGGATTGCATTGTGGTATCCGCGTAGTCGTTCAGATGTGATTCCATTGCGTCAGATTGCTGGTGTTCAATATGACATAGACCGTAAGAGCCGACCTGCATTTGCAGTGCGCTGGGATTATTCTGTAGATGGCTTAGATGTTGGTGCATCATATTTCTCGGGTTTGGACCATATGCCCGATCTGTCACTGCAGTCGTTATCTCCAACAGGAGCAACTTTACAACTGAAAAATAATCCTATGACCGTCTATGGATTTGATTTCAGTTATAACCATAACGATCTCGTATGGCGAGGTGAAGCAGCCTATACCCACACTGATTCAGAAGGTAGTGAAGATCTTACACACAAAAAAAATAATCTGACTGTAGTCATCGGTCCAGAATTAGCATTGAAGAATTCCACCGTGAGTTTAGTAGGTGTCTATAAACATACGGAGGACTTAAGATCTGCCGATAGTCTAACAAATCCATTATTGAGAGAAGTTTACCGTTATCAGCAAACCATCAGTAACCAATATGAGCACGATCAGTATGGGGCTATGCTGCGCTATGCACTTAACCTCCTGAATGACAATCTAAAGTTAGAAGTAACAGGTTTCTATTTTGCACCAGAGCCCAATGAGATGTTGAGAGTTCGTATTAATTATAACCTTAATGATCATTGGCAATTGAATGCAGGTGGTGATCGGTTCTGGGGCAGAAATGATACGGTGTTAGGACAATTTAGAGATAACAGTCTGGTGTATGCCCAGGTTCGATATAACTTTTAAGATAATTCGCTCCAAAAACAATGCTGGAGTTTGCAGTCCCTAATTAAGGTGATTTATGAATAATTTAAATAATGCAAAAAAAGATAATTTTTCACGGAAGACCATATTAGTAACAGGTGCAGCAGGTTTTATTGGCAGCAGATTGATCGTTGAACTTCTACGAGAAGGTCATCAGGTGATTGCTGCACTACGCAATGCGGCAACTAAGAAAGAAAAGGTATTAGGTTTCATTGCAACACAAGGGCTGACAGATCCATCTATTTCTTTTGTTGAATATGATTTAAGTCATGACTTTAAGTTGGACTCTCTACTAACGGATGCTCAAACAAAGATCCATGTTGTTTATCATCTTGCAGCATCATTTAATTGGGGCATTAGCAAAGCTGAAGCTCAGCGTACGAATGTAAAATCAGGACTTGCTCTGATTGAATGGGCTGCGACATTGAAGCAGCTTGAGCGATTTATCTGGATTGGTGGATATCGAGTCGCTACTCCACCGCAAGAGTCTGCTGATGATTTGTATTATAAATATGGTGGTTACGAAGCTTCGAAAATTTTAGGGCATCAGGCTTTTATTGAGACATGTAAGCGTTTAAATGTGCCATGGACCGCAATAAATCCGGCGACAGTCATTGATGGTTTTTATACTTATGGTGATATGCAATATATTGGTATTGCCGAAATGATTGATAAGTTATATCAAGGACGTCTGCTGGCGCTGCCTGGTGGGAGTGATACATTTCTGCCACTGTGCAATATGCAATATATCGTGAGCTTTCTCATCCGAACGATATCTTTTCCTGAGACTATTGCTCAGGAGTATGTATTACTTGATCCTGCGACACCTAAATGTCATCGTCTAGTTAACCTAGCTGCCGAGCATTTAGGGGTTAGCGCACCACATTTGCAAATACCTAAAGTTCTGCTCGAGAAATTACCTGAGGCATTGCTTGGTGGCTCAAAAGAGCAGCTCGCTTTCATTTCTAATGAAAACTATCATGTCGCTGAGACAGAAAAGATGGCTGTTAAGATGGGTATCGCAGACCTAATCAATACCAGTCCTTATTTTTCTCGTTGGATTGATCGTCTGGTGCTTACACGTTTTGGTCGTATGCAAGCTCCAACGCCTAGCTGTTTCAGCTATCAGAATCGATATTGGGCAGAAATCTATACTAAACAACCGGTTGGTTCAGAAAAATCTTCTGCATTATTTTTACACGGTATTCCATTCGATAGCACATGTTGGTTCCCAATAATTAATAAAATCACCTATGATCAGGTCGCTATGATGGACCTACCTGGACTTGGGCGTTCAGGTAGTTATGAGGTGATGGAAGATAACAATCATCAGTTTATTGATAATGCTGCAAAGCTTTTAGCACCAAATAGTGTTGTTATTGCTCACTCGTTAGGATGTTTATTTGCATTGAGTCTTGCGCAGAAATATCCAAATAAAGTTGCACGTCTTATCCTTATATCGCCTTATTTCGTGCAGGCACAGGCCGCAAAAATATTTCAAATACAAACGATCTCTAATCTAATTTTCCGTTTTGTATCGAAAGATAAGATTGCTAAAAATCTGCATCCAGACGGGCAAAAAAATCTATCTGTTGGTTATGCGATGGATTCATTACGCCGGGTGTCGGTAGCCAAGCATATTAGTGGGTATATGCATCGTATTAGTTTGCCTCAGCAGAGAGTATCTCAAACAGCTTTGTTAAACGAGCTTGGTTCTAAAGTTGAAATCATTGTTGGAGAGAAGGACCCAATTGTTACTACAATAAGTCCTAATATTCCTGTACATATCATTGCTGGCGCAGGCCATAATCCGCACGTTACCCATATAGAAGCGGTTTATGATTATCTCACACCAGTTCTAACCAAATATATCAGCACCACAGTACAGCTCAGTGATGTCTGATATTTCCAAAGTACAGGTTTATGTCTGCCCGGTTTCACGCGTGCCACAAAACCATCTCATATTGAGTCATTATCTCAGCTTTCTCAATGCGGCAGAAAAGTTGAGATATGATCAATATCATCCTCATGCTGCACGACTTTTCTTAATCTCTCGTGTCTTAACGAAGTCTGTTTTAGCAGATAAGTTGGGTATTTCACCCCATGAGGTCAACATTCAATTACAACCTAACGGCAAACCTTTTGTACAAGGCAATAAAGCTGTTTATTTCAATCTTAGTCATTCAGCAGACGTTATTGTTCTTGCGGTGACTGAAGAAGGGGAAATAGGAGTCGATGTTGAACGGCTGGACCGTGAGTTCGATTGGATGCGTGTCGATAGTGTGTTAGCGCCAAGTGAAATTGAATGGATTCAGGAAAATGAAAGGATTGATCCATCCACTGTATATCAACGGTTTTTTCAAATATGGACCTTAAAAGAATCCTATATTAAATGTACTGGCGAAGGAATGAGTCGTCATTTAAAGAAGCTCAACTTTCATGTGTTAGCTGAACATATAGAGTTTCTCGATTCAACTCGTGATATTCAAAAGGCAGAAGAATATTATTTCCAAAGCTATGTCTATGATCATAACTTCATCTTTTCTATCTGTTTACAACAAAGATGTAGTCTAGAGCGCTTTAACTTGGATTGTTTTCAATCATTACCCTTTATATCTACGCATCGGATAACACCAATACCCTGCAAATATAACTAGATTAACTCGAAACAATTACTGGTTTAAAAATCTGAGTCTATCAATGAAATACTCGGCCTTGAGCTGAGCTATTCTCAGAATGAATATGCTGTGAATCGATAGAACGTAAAATCATGGGTCGATAAAAAGAAAAAAGCCCCAATCTTTCGACTAGGGCCTTTTAAATTTGGAGCGGGAAACGAGACTCGAACTCGCGACCCCAACCTTGGCAAGGTTATGCTCTACCAACTGAGCTATTCCCGCATATATAAGCAGTTTTTACTAAAACTTTCTCAAAAAAAACCAATTTGGAGCGGGAAACGAGACTCGAACTCGCGACCCCAACCTTGGCAAGGTTATGCTCTACCAACTGAGCTATTCCCGCGTGCCGCTTATAATACATTAAGCAAAACAAGGGTCAACAACTTTATGCAAATAATTATGCTGATTGCATAAAATAAAAACAGAAATGAGCATTTAGCGGTATTTTTATTGTTAAGTTGCCGAATAAATAGACATTTTGTTTGAAGTCAAAGCATACAAGAGCAACTTTTGTTTGTGTGTAGACAAGGTATACTAGGTGCAAATATACGAATAATCGTAAAAGGAAAAGCTATGAGCCTTGAACAACAGTTGATTGAACGGTTACAAACACTTGCACCTAGCCATTTGGAAGTGATCAATGAGTCTGCCGGGCACGGTGGTTATTTTCCAGGTAAGGAATCTCATTTTAAAGTGATTATAGTGAGCGACGAATTTAATGGATTGCGTTTAGTTCAACGTCATCAAAAAGTATACGCGTTAGCTTCTGATTTGATGAATCCAGGCCAAATTCATGCTTTAGCGATTCATGCTTATTTGCCAAGTGAGTGGCAAGGTCAAGCTCCTGCTAGCCCAGAATGTGCACATGCACCTAAAAGCTAAGGGTTAATTTCATGGATGCACATTTACTCACTAAAATTATTCATATGACTGCAGTAGCTGCCGCACTTATGGTCTTTGTTTTACGCGCTTCAACTCTGTTTATAGGTGTTCAAGGTGAACAACCCAATCCAGCAGGGCGTAAAGTATTAGTTGCCTTACAACATTTGTCATTTACCGTGGTTTTCATTACGGGTGCAATTTTGTTAGTCATGAAAGACTTTCAAGTACAACCGTGGTTTTACGCTAAAATTATTCTATTTTTAGTGTTGTTATCTTCCCTGATGAAAGCCTTTAAAAAAGATGACACTCTTTTGTTGGCACAGCGTCGTGCAGGTTTAGTCATTAGTGCGATTGCATTTATTGCTATTATTATCTTAGTGATTGTGAAACCTGTTTTTGCTTAATTGTTCTACATTCTTTGCCTTTTTGATTAAGCTCTAGGTTAAACTGCGTACAGTAAAATAATATGCAGAGGGAAACATGTTAACTCGTGTGGTGTTTAACCAAAAAGGCGGTGTAGGGAAATCAAGTATTACTGTAAATTTGGCTGCAATTAGTGCCAAACATGGCTTAAGAACATTGGTGATCGATCTTGATCCTCAAGCCAATTCTAGTCAGTATCTTTTAGGTGACGAAGCAACCTATTCCGCTGAAAAATCAATTTTAGAGCCAAATATCGAAAATTTCTTTGATGATGTGTTGGGCAACAATCAACAAAAGGGTTTAATCGGTAACGCATTAGGTTCAATTTTAAAAGCTCCAAGAAATAAAGATCTCGACAGTTTTGTTCATTCAACTCCTTTTGCAAAATTAGATGTGCTTCCAGCAAGCCCTACACTTGGCGCGCTTGAACATGCGCTTGAAAGTAAACATAAAATTTATAAATTACGTGATTCGATCCAAAACTTAGTTGGGCGATATGACCGTATCTATATAGACACACCACCAGCATTTAACTTTTTTACTCTTTCTGCTCTGATTGCGGCAGATAAAGTACTCATTCCTTTCGACTGTGATGTTTTTTCAAAGCGTGCGTTACAAACATTGATTGAAAATGTTCTCGAAACGCAAGATGATCATAATGATCGCTTGGAAATTGAAGGAATTGTGGTGAATCAATTCCAATCCCAAGCAAAATTACCTCGGGAAGTGGTTCAGCAGTTAAAAGATGAAGGGTTGCCTGTACTCAATAGCATGTTACCGCCTTCGATTTTGATGAAAGAATCGCATCAGAAAAATTTACCTTTGGCTCATTTGGCACCCGAACATAAATTGACTCAAGCTTATGAGACATTGTTTGGTGAGATTGAGCCAAAACGATAAGAGAAAAATGATGAAAGGCTTATATATTGCGCCTTTGGTGGCAGCCACTTTACTCCTTGGCGCTTGTGCTACAACGGTAAAACCGACTTATGTGTCTCCAACACAATATCAATCTTTGAGCTGCCAACAGCTACAAAGTGAATATAACCGTATTCAGCAATATATCGACAATGGCGTGCAAACTCCAAAAAGTACAGGTATGGGTGTTGGTCTTGGACTCGGTGGTGGCTGGGGACGAGGTGGTTGGGGATTCGGTCCATCTATTTCTGTAAATATGGGACAGTCTTCTTCAACGAAAAACACCGAACTTTCACGTGTTTTAGGCCAACAAGAAGCGATTGTTCAGGCTGCTCAGTTTAAGAATTGTCCAATTATTGTTCGTAAAAAGGCCAATTAATAGTCAGCTTTGCATCACAATATGCTAACTAAGGCATGTTGTGATGAATAAAGTTTAGCAAAATGTTTCATAATAAAATTAATATAAATAAGTGGTTTATCAATTTTGAAGCTTCCAAAATTCTGTATTTTCTGTAATCAAAAAGCCTTATAAACTTGCTATATTTTGCCTGTTTCGTTTAAGGTGGCCCCATCTTGGATATTATGGAAACTTTATGATTGAGAGTTGGTTTTTTGTATTGGCAATGTTGGCTGTTTTGCTCATTCCTGGGCCGACAAATGCTTTACTTGCAACCGCTGCTCATTCTCAAGGTTTATCTAAAGCATTTTGGCTTATTCCTATGGAATGGCTAGGCTATGCCTACGGTATTAGCTTTTGGGCTGTGTTTATTCATTTGGCAGCACCAGTTTGGCCTGCGTTATTGCTCATTTTACATATTATAAGTGTGGCGTATGTGTTCTGGATGGCATTCCGATTATGGAAAACCACCCATTTACAACAATTTAGTCAAACTCACCGTAACATTCGCCCACGTCAATTATTCTTCTCAACCTTAAAAAATCCGAAATCTTTACTTTTTGCTGCAGGTATTTTCCCTGCCGAAACATGGAATTCGCCTGAAAATTGTCTAATGGTATTTGGTGTTTTTACATTGACGCTCATTCCAGCTGCGAGTTTCTGGATGATTTTTGGACGTGCACTATTAACGGGCCCAGTACAAAAAATAAAAGCCGATCATTTATATAAAGGATCGGCTATGTTGCTTATTTTATGTATGCTTCCAGTGGTATTCCGTTTCTTCTAAATTAAGCCTTAAACATTGGTTTTACGGCTTTTTAGCTTTTCACGTATAAAGCCGATGATGCCCGGTAAAACACTAATAATAATGATGCCAAAAATAAGATGAGTGAAGTTATCTTTAACGATTGGCATATTTCCAAATAGATAGCCCAACGCCACAAAAGAAGCGACCCAACAAAATGCCCCAATCACATTATAAGTTAAGAAAAACTTATAGTTCATGCTGCCAGCGCCAGCAACAAAAGGTGCAAAGGTGCGGGCAAATGGAATGAAACGGGCGAAAATAATCGTCTTGCCACCATGACGAGCAAAGAATTCTTGAGTTTTAATTAAATGCTGCTTATTAATGAATCGTGAATTCATTTCAAATACACGTGGACCGATAAAACGACCAATATGGTAGTTCACTGTATCGCCTAAAACGGCAGCAATGAAGAGTAGAGCACCCAATAACCATGGATCCATCGCACCTGTAGATGCTGCTAAAGCACCAGCTGCAAATAGTAAACTATCTCCCGGTAAAAACGGCATAACCACTAAACCGGTTTCGACAAAGATAATTAAAAATAAAATGCCATAAATCCACGTCCCGTAATTTGTAATAAACTCGGCGAGATGTTGATCAACGTGTAGAATAAAATCAAGAAGTTCCATGAGATGATTAAGTGGTAAACCGTGCTCAAATCCTAGCAGTGACCCTATAGAAAGTCAGTATAAAACATCAAAAATATACAAATTGATCATCCTGTTTGTGCAACGATATATATGGATTTTGAGTATTTAATTATCAATGTCCCAAACCTAGAATGAGCTCATCAATAAATAAGCATTTAAATAAAGGTGGCAAAATGTTTAATCCAAATGTAGTGGTCAAAAATATCGTAACGCAATCAGGCGCGGACAGTTTTATTAGCCTTATTGCTCGTCTTCTTATGGCTTATATCTTCCTTGTTGCTGGTTGGGGGAAAATTACCGGTTATGCAGCAACTGCAGGATATATGGAAGCAATGGGTGTACCAGGTGGAATTCTTCCTTTAGTTATCTTGGTTGAGTTTGGTGGTGGTTTAGCCTTGTTATTTGGTTTCCAAGCACGCTTTGCAGCTTTCGGTCTTGGTATCTTCAGTATTTTAACTGCATTCTTGTTCCACCAAGGTGGGGCTGATGCAGCGGCACAATACAATAATGGCATCCACTTTATGAAAAACTTAGCAATGGCAGGTGGTTTATTCTTTCTAATGCTTCATGGTGCTGGCCGTATTAGTCTGGATCATGCAATCGAGAAATAATATTCAAGACAAAATAAAAACCGGATGAGCAATTCATCCGGTTTTTTTATTTCTTTATTTTAAAAATTAAAGCATAAATTGGATTTGCAATTCACCAACCACGAAACCAAGAACTGCGCCGACTGCAATCAAGGCCCACTCATCTTCTTTAAATGCAGGACGTAACATCCCTTCAAATTCAGAAGGTGTTAATTTTTGCATACGCTCAATGAGTGTGCTACGAATATTCATTGCATCTTCTGCATAAGACTCTACATATTTCATCGTCTCTGGAAGCTGTTGCATAATACGTTCAGCAACTTGTGATTTCATATTCTGATATTTTTCTCCGCCAATTGCATATACAACTAACGGACGAATAACCCCAGCTTGCATATCAATTTCTTGTTTGACATGGCGGTTAACCAGATCAATAACACGTGCAGAATGTGTACCAGAAAATAACTCTTCCATCATGTGACGTGAAGTCAAAAGCTGCTTAGAAATTAAAGCTGCATAGTCAGCTGCAACTTCATTTTGACGTTTAATAAACAGACCTTGCCATGTGTAACCCAATATCTTTTTAGGATAAAGTGGTCTAAACATCATTTGCAGTGCAATCCAGTCACTGAAGAAACCCACAAAACCTCCAAATAAAGGTAGCATCCAAGGATATTTTCCTTGAGTGACAATCCAGCACAGCATCTGAATTACACCAATACCGAAGCCAAATACAAAGCCTACATTACTGAAAAATTTAAATTCTTGTTTCCCTACACGTTTAAAAATATTGTTGAGCAAACGTTTATCTTTAAGCAAGTTGCTGATAACAAGATGTTTAATATCAAAGTATCGATTCACATCACGTTGTACTTCGCTCATGATGTGTTCAACAATTTCTGGTGCTTTGGATTGCACACGACGGATGAGTCTTTGGCGAGCAAATTCTGGCATGCCCTCCCATAAACCAGGCTGATACTCTTGAGCAACGTCACGGGTAATATCTTCAGCCGCTGCAAGTAGAGGTTTTTCTATTTCTTTGGCAATACGTTTAGGATCTAGGCGTGCAAAAATTTCTTCAGGTTTAATCAGCTTTGCTGTCATGAGCTCAACAGCAATGGTTGCCATTTTCTCGGCTTTGCGAGGCACAATGCCTTGCCAACCCAAAAATGGTTTAATACCTTTAAATTCAAGTGGTGAAAACATCATCTGGATGGCAACCACCTTGGTGATATAGCCAATTAAACCACTCATAAAAGGAATAGAGACATACAACCAAAAATGTTGCTGGAAATCTGCAATCATAGTTTGAAGCATTGTTGTTCCTTAGATTTCTATTGATTTTGATAGGGGGCAACAAGCCATAAAAATGGATAATTGTTTAAGCACAGACAAATATCGCTTATGGTATTTACCTTTCCATGGTAATGCCTGTTTTATCGGCTCATCTTAACATCAAATTCAAGGTGATGTTGCATAGAATGTGATGAATTTATCAATACACATGGAGTTTTTAAGCGTAACCCATACAGTTGATAAATATAAGTAAATTTTGATTTATATCAAACAATCCAATTATAGAAATGATTCTGATATGAAAAAAATAAGATATATGATGATTTGCGGTGCGCCGAAGCGTGAAAAATGTTAAAATGGCGCGCTTAATTCTTTTGCCATTTAGTGGTTTGTCATGACTACCAATACTCAAATTACTGAAGATCGTATCCTGATTCTGGATTTCGGCTCTCAATATAGTCAGCTCATTGCACGTCGTGTACGTGAAGCTGGTGTTTACTCTGAAATGTATGCTTTTGATATGTCTGAAGAAGACATTCGCGCTTTTAAGCCAAATGGCATTATTTTGTCAGGTGGACCTGAGAGTGTGCATGAAGAAGGCAGCCCTCGCGCACCACAAGTAGTGTTTGAGTTGGGCGTTCCAGTATTGGGTATTTGCTATGGCTTGCAAACCATGTCTGAACAGTTAGGCGGTAAAGTTGAGCCGGGTACTGTACATGAGTTTGGTTATGCCGAAGTTGATATCGTTAAACGCGACCAACTGATTGGTAACTTACAAGACCGCGAAAACCAACTTCATGTTTGGATGAGTCACGGTGACAAAGTTAGCCAGATTCCAGAAGGCTTTACCATTACTGCAAGCACACCAAGCTGTCCAGTTGCTGCTGTAAGTGATGAAACGCGTCGTTTTTATGGCGTGCAATTCCACCCAGAAGTAACACACACGGCAAAAGGTGAAGAGTTACTTGCAAACTTCGTTCATAAAATTTGTGGATGTGGTGGTCTTTGGACGCCTGAACACATCATTGATTTACGTGTAGAACAATTACGTGAACAAATTGGTAATGAAAAAGTTCTTTTAGGCCTTTCAGGTGGTGTTGACTCATCTGTCGTTGCTGCGCTTTTACACAAAGCAATTGGCGACCAGTTAACATGCGTATTCGTTGATAACGGTTTACTTCGTTTAAACGAAGGTGACCAAGTGATGCAAATGTTTGCTGAAAACATGGGTATCCGTGTTATTCGTGCAGATGCTGAACAACGCTTTTTAACTGCATTGGCTGGTGAAGTTGATCCAGAGAAAAAACGTAAAATCATTGGTCGCGAGTTTATTGAAGTATTTGCTGAAGAAGCACGTAAACTTGATGGCGTGAAATTCTTGGCACAAGGTACGATTTACCCAGACGTAATCGAATCTGCTGCAAGTAAACAAGGTAAAGCACACGTAATTAAATCTCACCACAACGTAGGTGGTTTACCAGAAGATTTAGCATTTGAATTGGTAGAACCTTTACGCGACTTGTTCAAAGACGAAGTTCGTAAATTAGGTACTACACTTGGCTTGCCACATAGCATGATTTACCGTCATCCATTCCCGGGCCCTGGTTTAGGTGTTCGTATTTTGGGTGAAGTGAAGAAGGAATATGCTGATATTCTTCGTCTTGCTGATGATATCTTCATGCAAGAGCTTCGTGACAGCGGTTGGTATGATAAAACTGCTCAAGCATTTGCTGTGTTCCAACCAGTTAAGTCAGTTGGCGTAGTAGGTGATGGTCGTCGTTATGCATGGGTAATTGCGCTTCGTGCAGTTGAAACGGTTGACTTTATGACAGCTCGTTTTGCACATTTACCATACGAATTGGTTGATAAAATCTCAACGCGTATTATGAATGAAATTAAAGATGTATCACGTGTCGTATATGACGTGTCATCTAAACCACCAGCAACGATTGAGTGGGAATAATTAAATGAAAAGGCAGGATTTAATCCTGCCTTTTTTATATCTGTTTCTTCCGAAGGAGGTGAGAGATGCCTGATTTAATTCAGTTAGAATATCTACAAGAAAAATTACAGCAACTTTTAGCGGAATCATTATTTGCAATTTATCTTTATGGTTCAGCTGTTGACGGTGGTTTAGGGCCAGAAAGTGATCTTGATGTACTGGTCGTGGTCACTCAACCATTAACTTCTGCTTTACGTGAGCAGCTTGCACAAGAATTACTAAAAATTTCACAGCCTGTTGGGGAATTACAAAGGCCATTAGAAGTTACTATTTTATTAAAAGATGAGATTCAGTCTGGAATTTATCCTTTAAGTTATGAAATGCAATTTGGTGAATGGCTGCGTGAAGAGCTTAAAGAAGGTGGAGTATTGAGCTCACAGAAAGACCCAGATATTAGTATATTGCTTAGAAAAGCGAGATCTCATCATACAGTTTTATTTGGGCCAGCTTTAAACCAATGGGCACCTGAAATTTCTGATCAAGAACTATGGCAAGCAATGTCTGACACTTATCCCGAAATTGTAGCGCATTGGGATGAGGATGCAGATGAAAGAAACCAGATTTTAGCTTTATGCCGGATCTATTTTAGTTTAGTGATGAAGGATATTGCTTCAAAAGACAATGCTGCACGATGGGTTATGTCTCAGCTTTCTGATGAGCAGAAATTCGTATTGCAGCGACTTATACAGGAATATAGAGGGGAAATCGGCAAACAAAATTGGCAAGAGGAGCATTATGCTTTGCAGCCTATTGTCAATTTTTTGAGTTCAAAAATTGAAGAGCAGTTTGAGCAGAAAAGAAATCTGATCACATAATAATTTTTTGATTCTGGCTTTATTTACCGACTTTGCTAAACATGTGGCTATATAAGAGTGCTTAAGCACTCTTTTTTATTACTTAGATTTTAAAGCTAAAAATTAATTTTGATAACTATCAAAGCAATAGATCAACTCTTATTACTTTTACTTGATCAAAGATATATTAAGATATATCTTAATAATTATAAATTGATCATTTTGGATCTTAAAAGATGAAACAACAATCAGAACAGCATCATGCTGAACATCATCGTTCGGGACGCCGTGGAAGACTTTTTGAAGCTGGACGCATGAAACTTTTGGTACTCCACCTTATTCAGCAAAGCCCAAAGCATGGCTATGAAATCATTAAAGAAATAAGTGATTTGGTAGGCGATGGCTATACGCCAAGCGCAGGAACAATTTATCCAACATTAACCAGTCTTGAAGAAATGAAGTTGATTAATTTGCTGGATGTAGAGCGTAAGCAATATCAAATCACGGAATTTGGGAAAGCTTACTTAACTGAACAACAAGACAAGTTGAAAGAGTTATTAGAAAAACTACGTTTAAGACGAGAAATCCACAGTAATGATGAATTAATCGAAATTCACCGTGCAATGGAAAACCTAAAAACAGCCTTACGTTTGAAGTTGAACTCGGCAGGTTTACAGCAAGAGCAGATTTATCAAATTGCCGAAAAAATTGATCAGGCTGCTGTTGCGATTGGGCGCCTATAAGTCGACCTTAAACAAGTTGAAATTCTTCAAAGTTATTAATTTTTAAGAGAGAATTTATATATGAAACAACATCAATATCATGTCACGGTACAACACTTAAAAAATGCAAAAGGAGAGGCCTCTACTTATACTGAACGCCTTGAGTTCTATGCGGGAAATCATGACGATATTTTTGAAATTGTTGAACGCTTAAAAAAAGCAGATTTTTTTGATGATGAAACAACAAAATCTTTTGGAGTTGGGCTAAAACTTTTTAGTGAGGTTATGCTTGAAAACCGTGACCACCCACTATTTCAAGAGTTTCTCCCACAATTTGGTCAATTTATGAAAAACCTGAAACAGCTCGTTAAAACTCAATCATCTTAAGCTGCTCAATGCAGCTTTAATGTTATGTAATTAACAAATGATTGTCTCATTCATAGCACCCTGTGTATTACTAAAAGACTATATTGAATAATGAGTGTATTGTTAAGATCATTACAACGACTCATTGCAAAAGCATAGGTAAAAGAGAGTAATATCATGAGCAATAATAATGATTACGATATTTCTGATTCAAAGGATTGCGAAAAATTTGCCAATCAGTTTATTCAGGAATTTCCAATTCGCTCTGCTGAAATTGGACAGGGGACAGTCATTAAGCGGGCTTTACCTAGCCGACAAAAACGAATGATTGGTGCGTGGTGTTTCCTAGATCATGCGGGCCCAGTCACTTTTCCGGCGGGTGATGGTTTAGATGTTGGTCCTCATCCTCATATTGGTTTGCAAACCTTCACGTGGATGATTGAAGGCACCATGATGCATACCGATAGTCTAGGCTCAAAACAACTGATTCGACCTAAACAAGTTAATTTAATGACGGCAGGTCACGGAATTTCACATACAGAAGTTGCACCTGATACAGAAACTCAAATGCACGCTGCTCAGCTCTGGATTGCCTTACCAGATGCTAAGCGCAACATGGACCCGAAATTTGAACATTATCCTGAACTGCCTGTTGTTGAGAAAGACGGTCTAGAGTTTACCGTGCTTGTGGGTGAATATTTGGCAACTACTTCTCCAGTCTTGGTACATACGCCGTTAGTGGGTGTTGACCTCATTGCTACCGAAGATACGAAAACCCGCATTCCATTAAATCCTAATTATGAATATGGTTTTATGGCGCTTGAGGGTAGTGCTCATGTAAATGGCCATGAGTTAACTGCTGACAACATGGTGGTATTAGATACGGGTCTTAGTGAAATTGAGATTGAAGTAAAAAAAGGTAACCGTATTCTTTTGATTGGCGGTGAACCGTTTGAAACACCAATTTTACTCTGGTGGAACTTTGTTGCACGTACAATGGATGATTTAAAAGAAGCCCGTGAGCAATGGATTAACCATGATGCACGTTTTGGTGAAATCCCAGATTATGTTGGTGCACGTTTAGAAGCCCCTGTTCTTCCAGATCAAATGAGAGCATCAAAATGACAGCAGTAATCGCAAGCAGTAAAGCAAAGCCCCTTGCTGAACAATGGAAGGGCGAAATCACCAGTGGTCGCCACCAATATTTTTGTGATGAGCCAGAGAAGCTAGAAGGGCAAGACCAGGGTCCAGCTCCATACGATTTGCTCACTGGAAGTTTAGCCGCGTGTACGCTTATTACTTTAAGAATGTACGCAAAGCATAAGGGTTATGATTTTGGTGAGTTTTCGGTTGAAATCGATTTTCATACCAATAGAGAACATGAAGAACATATAGAACGTCGTATTGTTTTTAAAGACTTGCCAAACGAAGAGCTTCAACAAAAAATCTTAGCGGTATGCGGTAAAACCCCAGTCACTAAAACTTTGTTACGTAGTTTAGACATTCATACTGTGCTTGTTACAGTGTAAAAATGCTATTTTGTTGAGGTGGATGATTTTATATCCATCCCACAAATGGAATAAAACAGCATGTTCACATGCTGTTTTTTATGTAAAAAAGAAAAATAAAAGCAGGCAATAACATGATTAGTGTACACCACCTGGAATGTTCGCGATCGTTTCGAATTTTATGGGCTTTAGAAGAATTAGGCTTAGATTATGATATTCATTATTATCAACGCTTACCTAACTATTCCGCTCCAGAAACATTGAAATGTATTCATCCTTTAGGTAAAGCTCCGATTTTGACTGATGATGAACAAGTCATCGCAGAATCTGCTGTGATTTTAGAATATTTACAGCAGCGTTATGATCAGAAGCAACAATTTAAACCTACAGAGCCACAAGATTTACAGCAGTATATTTACTGGATGCACTATGCAGAAGGTTCACTTATGCCGTTATTAGTCATGACTTTGGTCATGAATAGTGTAAACAAGCATGTGCCATGGTTAATTCAACCAGTAGCTAAAAAAATCACGGAAGGGGTGAAGGCAAATTTTGTTCGACCACGTATGAAAGATCATATTAGTTTTTTAGAAAACTATTTGGCAGAGCATGAATATTTTGCAGGTGATTTTTCATTCGCTGATATTCAAATGAGCTTTCCTTTGGAAGCTTTACAATCTCGCTTACAGGGTAAATACCCTCATATTCAAGCGTTTTTACACCGTATTCAGCAAAGACCTGAGTTTCAAAAAGCGAGACAAAAGGGAATTGGTTCTAATGAAAGGAATTGTGCTGATATCTAAAAGAAAAGGAACAAATATTTGTTCCTTTTTTATTTTCATTTTATTTGCGTTTGATCACGATTGAGTCAATACCACTGTGTTGTAAGGTCTGCTGAGCAGCCAAGGCAGCGTCTTGAGTATCATACGGTCCAGAAATAACGCGATACCATGTTTGTCCGTTTTCAGTACTTTTGACTACGTCCGCAGATAAGCCATTTAAAATGATTTCTGCACGGCGAGCATCAGCCTGATCAGGATCATTATAACTACGAACTTGTAAAATATATGTAGGTTGCTGAGGAGTTGTAGCTGATTGATTTGGGTCAATTCCTACACTTTCAGAGGCAGCTGGTTGAGTGGTACTTGGTGCTTCAACGATCATAGCAGTGCCTTGATTTTTGCTTTCAGGGATCGCTTGTTCAGGAATAGGGGTAACCTGTTGTTGAGGCAATAGGTCGTAGAAGCGATAGTCTTTATTAGTATCTTCTTCTTGATAATGTTCAGAAGTAATCTGATTTTTCGCAGGAACAGGTTGCCAAGGTTTCCAAAGCATAAGCATTACAGCGATACATAAGACCGCCAAAATAGCGACAAGTGTCCCTAACCATTTGGGAATTAGGGACTTTTTAGGCTTATTAGGTCTTTCAGATACACCGCGTTGCGTTTTGCCAAACACGTGGATTATTCCTCTGTATTTTGATTGTTTTTTAATTCGAGTTTGAGTCTCGTCTTACGATGCTAAAAACAGTGGTTTGTATTGATATTTTAACTATACAAACCACCGCTTACTATATATTGTATGACCTTTAATTTGCTGTCATGCAATATATTTATTACATAGATTCTGGTGCAGATACACCAAGTAATTCTAAACCATTACGAAGCACTTGTTGTACATTGATTGAAAGCAATAAACGGGCTTGTGTAAGCTCTGCATCATCGCTTAATACTTTATGTTCATTGTACCAACCATGGAACAGGGCAGCTAACTCTTTTAAGTAATTACCAACCTGATGAGGTTCATAGGCATTTGCCGCTCGCAACACTGCATCTGGATAAGCTGCCAGTTTAGCAAGAATCTCGGTTTCTGCATCAAGAGACAAGCGTGCTGCATGTTGGCGAGCAGTATTTACGTCGAATTGTAAATCTGTGCTTGCTGCTTTTTCTAACATACGACAAATACGTGCGTGTGCATATTGAATATAGTACACAGCATTGTCTTTACTTTGTGAAACAGCAAGGTCAAGGTCAAAGTCGATGTGTTGTTCACTCTTACGCATTACGTAGTAGAAACGAGCTGCGTCATTGCCTACTTCTTTACGCAAGTCACGTAATGTTACGAACTGCCCAGAACGAGAAGACATTTGAACCATCTCGCCGCCACGCCATAAACTTACGAACTGAACTAAAAGAACAGTCAATTTCTTAGAGTCGTAACCCATTGCATCAATCGCCGCTTTTACGCGAGAAATATAGCCATGGTGGTCAGAACCCCAAATATCGATTAGGTCAGTATAACCACGTTGTAGTTTATTTAAGTGGTATGCAATGTCAGATGCAAAGTAAGTCGTTTGGCCATTCCGACGCTTAACAACACGGTCTTTTTCATCACCAAATTCAGTCGACTTGAACCAGATGTTGCCATCTTTTTCATAAAGGAAACCACGTTGATCAAGTGTTTCTAAAGCTTCATCAATTTTTGCACTAAGAGATGCTTCACTAAACCATTGGTTGAATGTTACACCAAAGTCAGCAAGGTCATCTTTAATGTCATCTAAAATGGCATGAAGAGCAGCTTGGTGGAATACGCGGTAACCTTCACCTAATAATTGTTGTGAGTTGGCAATAAGGCCATCAATATGCTTTTCTTTATCACCAGATAACACAACTTTGTTGCCTTCGCTATCTAGCTCTTCAGCATATTGCACATCTTCTGGTACATCTTTATAAACATTCGCAACTTCACGAACGTAAGCATCGCCATCTTTATCAATAATGCCTTGTGCGATTTCTTTAACGTAATCGCCTTGATATGCATTTTTAGGGAATACAAGGTTTTGTCCAAGTAGTTCCAAATAACGTAAATAAGTAGAAGTCGCCAAAATATCCATTTGACGACCAGCATCATTCACGTAGTACTCACGGTCAACTTTAGCACCCGTTGCTTCAAGTAAATTAGCAACAGTCATACCGTATGCCGCACCACGTCCATGACCTACGTGTAGGCTAGACGTAGGGTTTGCAGAAACAAATTCGACTTGAATCTTTTTCGCTGCATTTGCTTGGCTACGACCAAAAATTTCTTTTTGTGCTTGAATTTGATCAAGAATAGCAAAACGCTGGTCTGCATTTAAAAAGAAGTTAATAAATCCGGGTCCTGCGATTTCAGCTTTACTGATATCTGCCACTTCTGGTAATGCAGCGAGAACTTTCTCAGCTAAATCACGTGGTTTCATACCAGCAGCTTTCGAGCCGATCATGGCAATATTAGAAGCAAAGTCGCCATGGCTTCGGTCTTTGGTGCGTGTTAAGTTGCTTGTGTTTTTCCAGTCGGAAGGAAGCACCCCTTCTTGTTGAAGAGTTTGCACTGCATGGTCGAGAGCTGCTTGTATTGCCGTATTCATATCAATCGAAAATAGATGTCGCAGAAAAACGTCAAATATAGCAAATTTCCGATGACTTAGGGGAGGGGATTTAATATTCCAATAATTCTTTATGCAAATTACTGATGATTATTTTTTAAATGAATGTCGGTTGATAAATCGCCTTATTATACTGAAAATAATGAATTACAAGCCTTCTGGGCAGTTTTTGTGAGTAAATTAAGTGTTTAATTTAATATTATTTCCTGAGGAAATACCTGTTTCCGCTAAATCATATAATTATGGCTTTTAAAGTTGAGAAAATAAAAGAAATTTTTAAAATCATAAAAATATTAAAATACTGATTTTTATTATTTATTTTTAAACATGTTTTAACTAAATAGTGTTTAATTTTAACATCACGGTTTAAAATATCTATTTTGATCGAATTAGGCTTAAGCTTATACGCACAAAGAGTTTTAGAGACCATACAAAACGTGTTTTTCTCTACTCTAAGCTGGAAAATGAGATAGGCAATGATATCAGGACACCCAAGTAAACATCCCCTTTATATTCCATATGCAGGTTTTACACTTTTAGAGTTACCACTCTTAAATAAAGGTTCGGCTTTCACTGAAGAAGAAAGAAGTAACTTTAACTTACACGGTTTACTCCCCCATATTATTGAAACTATTGAAGAGCAGAGCCAGCGCTCTTATCAGCAATATTGCGCTTTTACTGATGATATCAATCGACATATCTATTTGCGTAATATCCAAGATACCAACGAAACCTTGTTCTATCATCTAATCGAAAATCATCTTGAAGAAATGATGCCGATTATTTATACCCCAACAGTGGGTGAAGCATGTCAGCGTTTCTCCGATATCTATCGTCGTCATCGTGGTGTTTTTATTTCATATCCAGATCGTGATGTGATTGATGATATTTTGCAGAACGTAAATAAAAATAATGTAAAAGTGATCGTGATTACTGATGGTGAACGTATCCTAGGTCTTGGTGACCAAGGTATTGGCGGAATGGGAATTCCTATTGGAAAACTTTCGCTTTACACCGCTTGTGGTGGGATTAGTCCAGCTTATACATTACCAATCACAATTGATGTAGGGACGAACAATCCACAACTGTTAAATGATCCGATCTATATGGGTTGGCGTCAGCCACGTATTAGTGGTGATGAATATTATGCATTTGTCGATATGGTGATTGAAGCTGTAAAGCGTCGTTGGCCAAAAGCATTAATTCAGTTTGAAGATTTTGCACAAAAAAATGCGATGCCACTTTTAGAAAAATATCGCGATAAGATTTGTTGTTTTAACGATGATATTCAAGGAACAGCAGCGGTATCTGTAGGTAGTTTGATTGCTGCAAGTCGTGCAGCAGGCAAGCAATTAAAAGATCAAACAATTGCTTTCTTAGGCGCGGGCTCTGCGGGATGCGGTATTGCAGAGCAAATTGTTGCGCAAATGATTGCTGAAGGTCTGACTGATTCTGAAGCACGTGCACGCGTTTATATGGTTGATCGTTTTGGCTTGATTACCGAAAATCAGCCAAACTTATTGGACTTCCAACGCAAATTGGCGCAAAAAGCTGAGGTGGTTGATCAATGGGGCAATATTGAAGAAGTGATTTCACTCCTTGATGTTGTTAAAAATGCTAAGCCTACAGTATTAATTGGCGTTTCTGGTCAACCGGGTCTGTTCACCGAAGAGATTATTAAGACCATGGCGGCGAATTGTGAGCGCCCAATTGTTATGCCATTGTCTAACCCAACTTCACGTGTTGAAGCTGTGCCAGCAGATATTGTAGAGTGGACTGAAGGTAGAGCGTTAATTGCAACAGGTAGCCCGTTTGCTCCTGTGAATCATCACGGCAAGCTTTATAATATTTCTCAGTGTAATAACTCGTACATTTTCCCGGGCATTGGGCTGGGTGTGGTAGCATCGGGTGCTAAACGCGTTACTGAAAATATGTTAATGGCTTCAAGTAGTGCTTTAGCGAATTGCTCACCTCTACTAAAAGATCCGCAAGCTGATTTATTACCACCTTTAGGGGAAATTCAGCAAGTTTCTAAGGTTATTGCGTTTGAAGTTGCGAAAGCTGCCATGGCAGATGGCGTGGCTGTAACGATTAGTGATGACTTACTACAGCAAAAAATTGATCAATCATTCTGGAAACCTGAATATCGCAAATATAAGCGTATTCCTTTCTAAGGTTCAGAAAATAAAAAAAGAGGAGCTTAAGCTCCTCTTTTTTATTAATATATCTTGGTTTAAATAACACATAATTATGAGCACTTTTTCATGAAAAATATTTATATTTTAATTTTTATAAGCGCTTTAATGGCTTGTAGTGATAAAAGTCCGCATAAAACACAAAATGATTCTAATCATGAATCTGGGGTGATACAGGCGGAGGCGAATAAATCATATTCTGTTGTAAGTGAAGCTTTACCGGCAAATACAAAGAAAGAGAATACGGTTAAAACAAAAGAAGCTGATCAAATAGCTCAAATTTCTTGTTCAAATCCGAATATTACACAATGGTATGGTTTTGATGAGGCTGCTACTGAACCAAAGTGTGAAGTCGTAAACAGCTTTAAATTGTCAGCTTATAAATGCGATATTTCTAAAAATGCCTTTGGTGAAAATAAAGATGCCATTTTGCTAGAAAATCAAGATAAACGAATTTTTGTTTATTCAACTTCTAAAGATTGTAATGAAATTCTGGAAATAAGAAATTCTAACGCACTATAGATTACTACTTAAGAATATTTTTTATTAACTTATATCGGTAAAGCATACGATCTTTATAAAATAAAAAAGTAGCTATCATGATAGCTACTTTTTAAAAAATTTAACCTTCTAAAACTTCTTCTAATAACTCTTCACTAGGTGCAAAGTAATATGCGCCGTCTAGTGGTGTCACGAAATGCAATAAACGATCATGAATACCATCTCCACTTGTGCCGAACATACGCTTTAACATGGCATCAATAATGCTGAGATCTTTTGTGTAAGCAATGAAAAATAAGCCCTGATCGCCTCGACCATCACCATAAGGAAGGCTATGACGTAAGATTTCCATTTCTTCGCCTTCCTCATCTTCAACGACAGTACGGGCGACGTGAGCATTTTCTGGTTTAACGTCATCATCAAGTTCAATTGACTCAAGCTTAGTACGACCCATGACATTTTCTTGGGCATCAACTTTTAGTTTTTTCCATTTTTCTAAGTCGTGTGCATAACGTTGCGCGAAAATGAAACTGCCATCAGCAAAAATGCCCGCGCTTTCTGGGAGTAGGGCTGTTTCCGCGCGGTCATCTGGAAATTGAGGGTTTTCAGTACCATCTATAAAGCCAGTAATATCGCGACCATCGAAATAACGGAAGCAAACACGTTCATCCAGAACTTCAACTTTATCTTTAATACCTTCAAAAAATGCTTGGCTTAATGCAAAACAAATATCAGAACGCATACTAGCAATATGGATGAGGACATCAGCGGGAACGGCTGGCATGTTGAATGCGCCGTTTTCTGGTTCAAGTTGTTTAAAGCCAGCAGGAGATTGACTGTAAAGTTGCTTCCAAAGTTCTGGACCAAAAGCGACTGCTGTTTTAATTTGCGCGTCTGAATGCTGAGTAATGAGACGGTCGCGTGTTTCAAACAACGCTTCGAGTTGTTCTTTTAATTCATCAATTGATAAGTCTTTTAAACGAAGAACAATAAATCGAGCATGATCTGATGGCAACGGCAAAATGACAGATTGAGCAGTCATTGGAAGGTATCTCCTCAATTATAATTTAGTATGAGCTTTAATTATTGTGCCTGATGCGAAGAGCGGTTAGTAGTCTATTTCTTGATTTTATTGTTTGAATTCTCATTAATATAGTTTTATAAAACAGTATAATTCCACTTTTATTGTCTATTTTTACTATGTCTTTGCAAGTTTGGTTTGCCTATATGTTGGCCTGTTGGGTCATTAGTATCTCTCCGGGTGCGGGAGCTATTGCCTCAATGTCGAGTGGTCTAAACTATGGATTTAGACATGGTTACTGGAATGCAATCGGTTTGCAAGTTGCCTTAGTGCTTCAAATTATGGTGGTGGCCGCAGGTGTCGGGGTCTTATTTGCAACGACTCCTTTAGCTTTTCAGGCCGTTAAGTGGTTCGGTGTAGCCTATTTATTGTATTTGGCTTATTTACAGTGGACAGCACCTGTAAAAGATATAGAAATTCAACAAGAAAAAAGAGATAAGTCTGCTTTAGCTCTACTATTAAATGGTTTTGTGGTTAATATTAGCAATCCTAAGGCGATCGTATTTTTATTGGCAGTTCTGCCACAGTTCTTAGATTTGAGTAAGCCTCAATGGATACAATATCTAATTATGGCGGCCACTATGATTACGATCGATTTGATTGTAATGGCTGGATATACGGGGCTGGCATCCAAGGTTTTAAGATTACTTCGATCCCCTAGACAGCAAAAATATTTAAATCGGGGCTTTGCTGTGATGTTTAGCTGTGCGGCTTTATTATTGAGCACAGTGCATCAGGCGGCCTAGTTTAGGACGCCTGTGTCTGATTTTTTAGTTTTTGAGTTATAAAAATAACGGCAAAACTTAATGCCATACATAAAACAATACTAAGACCTGTAGAGATATTAAGTGCTGCACTTGACCATAAGCCGACACTAACACCAAGCTGGGCTAACACGAATGCCCAAATAACCATTTGCTTTGGTGAGTTTGCCAATAGACGAGCGCTTAAAGCTGGTATTACTAGTAATGCACCCATTAGCAAAGAACCTACAGCACGCAAAGCTAAAACTGTAAATAAAGCTAATAACAGCATAAAAATAAGGCGTTGCCAGTTTGCATTCACCCCTTCACTAATTGCGATATCCGGATCAATTGCAAACTGTATTTGTGGCTGCCAAAAGCGGTAAAGAATTGCGAGTGATATTGCAATAATTAAAGTGAAAACAGGAAGATCTGGCCAATCAATACTAAGTAAATCGCCAAACAAATAACTTAAAAGCTCGGGTCTTAAACTTGGAACATGTTGAATAAACAACAGGCCACTACAGAGTAATGTTGCTGAACATAAGGCTAGCAGAGCATCATTGGGTAAACGGTTGTCATGTAAAGCCCATAAAACGCCTACCAGTAAAACCGCTGTACCTGCAACACCAAGCCATAATGGAAGACTTAAAGCTCCCGCAATAGCAACCCCAAGTAGTGTTCCGTGCGCCATCGTGTCAGCAAAAAAAGACATGCGTCTCCAAAGCATTAAACAACCCAGAGGTGCAGTTAAAAATACTAGCAGAGATCCCATAATCCATGCGGGTAACAATAATTGTAACCATTCCATCATGGCTTAAGCTTCCGGTTCTGGGTGAATATGAGGACGGTCATTATGAGGGCAGGGGTGTGCAGCATCACCGTGAGCACAATGGTCATGATGATGTTGATAGAAAACCCTTTGAGTTCCAAATATTGCCTGATATTCAGGATGTTGTTGGATATTTTCGGGCAGCCCGCTACAGCAAATATGTTTATTTAAACACACCACACGGTGTGTTCCTTGCATCACCCATTGTAAGTCATGAGAAACAATTAAGATCGCGCAACCATATCGTTCTGGTAGGCTACGAACATAATCATAAAGTTCTGCTTCTGACTGAATATCTAGGCCTTGCATGGGTTCATCAAGAACTAAAATATCTGGCTGACGAAGCAGTGCACGAGCCAATAGTACTCTTTGGCGTTCTCCACCTGAAAGTTGTTGTACTTTTGATTGTTGTAACTTTGAAATACCTGTGTCTTGAATAATTTCCTGACGCAGGGCAGGGCTGCATTTTTCTAAATCAAGAAGGTCCTGAACACGTAAAGGAAGGCTGTGTGAAGGATTAAACTTTTGTGGCACATAAGCCATTTTAAGTTTTTTATGATTAATAACACGCCCGCTACTTGGCTGAAGAATACCGAGTAGAACTTTAATCAGTGTTGATTTGCCTGCACCATTGGGTCCAATTAAAGACACAATTTCATTTTGATGTAGGGCAAAATCAACTTTCTTTAATATATCCCGATCATCACGATGAACAGAAACCTGCTCAAGCTGAATTAATACAGGATTTAAGGAGTTGTGCGGCACTGTTGGCATTTCCCCGAAATTTCAATAATGCTGTGTTGAGCCACGAAGTCATCTGAAGCTGCAAGCTGGTCAAGCTGGTGTGTGAGGCCTTGAGAAGAAGCTTCTTTAACCATATGACATTCGGTACAAATCAGGAATGCTGCTTGATGGCCTTCACGCGGGTGGCAGCAAGGAATATACGCATTAATAGAAGTTAGGCGGTGAATGAGGCCTTTTTCTAATAAGAAATCTAAAGTTCTATATACAGTTGGAGGCGCAGCAGGGCGATCAGTTTGACTTTTTATACGTGCCAATAAGTCATAGGCACCCATTGGACCCGACGCATTTAAAATGAGTTCCAGAACTTCTTTGCGCAAAGGTGTAAGGCGTGCGCCAGTCGCAGAACATAAACTTTCTGCTTCAGCTAAACGGCTTGCGACATTATGGTGATCATGCACACCATGCAAAGAATCATGATGTTCATGCGAGCAGGAACTCATAAGGATAACCTCGAATTTTTAACGGAATATTAGCATGAAGCGATGCTTCATTCGATTAATCTTAGGTATTTTTGTAACTTTGTTATATTATAACATGCTTCGAGCTAATTTAAATTGATGGTCTGTCATGTTCCGTTTTTTTGTTTTCAGTATGTTCTCACTTTTGAGTACGTTAGGGTGGAGTCAGGGTTTGGTGGTTTCTACACACCCGATTTATCTGATTGCAAAAGAAGTCACTCAAGGGGTTGAAGAACCACAACTCTTATTAAAGGGACAAACGGGGCATGACGTACAATTAACCCCAGCGCATCGTAAAGCAATTAATGATGCGTCTTTGGTGATTTGGTTGGGTAAAGCGCATGAAGCGCCCTTAAATAAATTATTAGGTAATAATAAAAAGGCGATTGCACTATTAGATAGTGGCATTGTTTCTGTTTTACCCCAGCGAAGTACACGCGGTGCAGCTTTACCTAATACAGTAGATACACATGTATGGTTAGAGCCCAACAATGCAGTTCGAATTGGTTTCTTTATTGCTGCTTTGCGCTCTCAGCAACACCCTGAAAATAAGGCAAAGTATTGGAATAACGCCAATGTGTTCGCTCGTAAAATGTTCCAGGCAGCACAAGCTTACGATAGTTCAAGTAATGGCAAACCGTATTGGGCATATCATGATGCCTATCAATATTTAGAACGCTCACTAAACTTAAAGTTCGCTGGTGCTTTAACAGATGATCCTCATGTTGCACCAACAGCAGCTCAAATTAAGTATCTTAATGATAGTCGACCAAAAAATCAGATGTGTTTGTTGGCAGAGAGTTTTACCACTAAGAGTCAATATCAAAAATTAGGTAACATTACTTTTCAACCAGTAGACGAGAGCATGAATAATGAGGATGATTTCGTCACTGCATGGAAGAAACTGGCTATAAAAACAGATAAATGTGTATTAAGTACGCAAAAGTAAGATAAAAAGTAAACAAAGGCTGACTGTAGCGTCAGCACCACCTGTCATGAAAAACCCCGACTAAAGTCGGGAAAAGATTGCATGTTCAGGGGTGTAACTCTATAATGCCTGCGATTAAAAGCGATCATCAGCTAAACTTGTCAAGCATTTATGCTGTGAGTGGATAAATAATGAGCCAAACTAGTCGCTTGATTGACCGACGATTAGCAAAAGCTTTGGTCTTCTTACAAGCATGTATGATCCCTGTTTCCGCACTTGTGGCGTGGAGCATAAAAGACATGACAGCAGCATTAAGTGCGGCACTTGGTGCGTTGGTCTGCTGGCTTGCGACGAGTTATTTTTCGTGGCAATCCTTCAGAACAGCAGGTGCACGAGCATCAAAACAAGTGCTGTCTAACATGTATAGGGGCATGTTAGGCAAATTTGCAATCATGATCGTTGGATTTATTTTGATTTTGAGCAATGTTAAACCTTTATCACCGTTAGCATTGCTGTTTGGTTTTATTCTCGTTCAGGCAATGTCGTGGGTCGCTCCGTTTTGGGTGTCACGTCTACAAAAACGGGTGTAGAAACAAGAAGAATTGAAGATTTTTTGGAGGGTGGCGAGATATCGACAGTACGCCGATGTTCGTTTCCCTTCTTTTTAGTAATTGACATTGACCAGGTGTGATTTATGGCTGCTGAAGAACATGCCCTCACTTCGACAGAGTATATCAAGCATCACTTGACCAATATGACCTATGGCAAAATGCCAGACGGTACATGGAAATTGGCTGAGACTGCTGAAGAAGCTCATTCGATGGGGTTCACTGCAATTCACTTGGATTCAATGGGTTGGTCAATTGGCCTAGGTGTGATTTTCTGTTTGATGTTCTGGATCGTTGCGAAAGCTGCAAATGCAGGTGTTCCAACTAAATTCCAGTCAGCAATCGAAATGATCATTGAGTTTGTTGACTCAAGTGTCCGTGATACTTTTCATGGCAAATCACGTTTAATCGCTCCGCTTGCACTCACTATTTTCGTGTGGATTTTCCTCATGAACTTAATGGACTTGATCCCAGTTGACTGGATTCCTCAAGTTGCAGCGTTTGTAGGTGCAAACGTATTTGGTATGGACCCTCACCACGTTTACTTCAAGATCGTTCCATCTACAGATCCAAACATTACTTTAGGTATGTCTTTATCTGTATTTGTACTTATCTTGTTCTACAGCATCCGCGAAAAGGGTGTTGGTGGTTTCGTTGGCGAGTTGGCACTTAACCCATTTAACCCAAGTAATCCAGTTGCAAAAGCGTTGCTTATTCCAGTGAACTTGATTTTGGAATTGGTAACATTCCTTGCTCGTCCGATTTCATTAGCTCTCCGACTATTCGGTAACATGTATGCCGGTGAGTTGATCTTTATCCTAATTGCTTTATTGCCGTTCTGGATTCAATGGGCGTTGTCTGTGCCTTGGGCGATCTTCCACATTCTTGTAATCACGTTGCAGGCATTCATCTTTATGATGCTTACCATCGTTTACTTGAGCATGGCAAGCGAAAAACATTAATGGTATTGCCTAACTATCAAATGATGGTTGGGCTGAATTTTTTTAATTTAATTTGGTAATAACCTAACCTCTGAGGAATTTTTCATGGAACTCACTTTAGGTCTAGTTGCAATTGCATCTGCTATCTTGATCGCTTTCGGTGCTTTGGGTACTGCGATTGGTTTTGGTCTTTTGGGTGGTCGCTTTTTAGAAGCTGTTGCTCGTCAACCAGAATTGGCTCCACAACTTCAAACTCGTATGTTCTTAATCGCGGGTCTTCTTGATGCTGTGCCTATGATCGGTGTTGGTATTGGCTTGTTCTTCATCTTCGCTAATCCATTTGTAGGTTAATCATCTTAATTCCTAAATCCACTATTTGAGGAATTGCAATGAATATCAACCTCACATTGATTGGTCAAGCGATTGCGTTTGCATTCTTTGTTGCATTCTGCATGAAGTTTGTTTGGCCACCACTAATCAATGCGATTAGTGAGCGTCAGCGTAAAATCGCTGATGGCTTAAATGCAGCAGAAAAAGCGAAAGCTGACCTTGCCGATGCACAAGCGCAAGTTAAGCAAGAACTTGATGCAGCTAAAGCACAAGCGGCTCAATTGATCGAACAAGCGAACCGTCGTGCAGCGCAATTGATCGAAGAAGCTCGTACTCAAGCTGCGGCTGAAGGTGAGCGTATTCGTCAACAGGCTAAAGAAGCTGTTGATCAAGAAATCAATTCTGCTCGCGAAGAATTACGTCAACAAGTAGCTGCTTTGGCAGTAACTGGTGCAGAAAAAATCCTGAACCAGCAAGTTGATGCAGAAGCTCATAACGCCATGCTGTCTCAGCTGGCTGCTAAACTTTAAGCGAGGCGAATTATGGCTGAACTCTTGACGTTGGCACGTCCGTATGCCAAAGCAGCATTTGCTTATGCTTCTGAGCAAGGTGCAACAGACAATTGGTCGAATGCGTTACAAGTGCTCAGTGCTGCGGTGCAAGACGAAGCATTTTCCGCTTATTTAAATCGCCCTGAACTTACTCCTGCGGAGCAAGTGAAGCTTTTTGCTAAAGTTTTAGGTGAAGATCAATCTCAAGCAGTGTCTAACTTTTTGACACTTCTTGCAGATAACGATCGTTTAATGCTGTTACCTGAAATTGAAGCAGAATATGAACAGCTTAAATCACAGAATAACAACAATGTGGATGTCGTGATTGAATCGGCTTTCCCGTTAACTGCTGAACAAGAGCAACTGTTGAAATCTGCTTTAGAAAAGCGTTTTAACAGCACAGTAACTGTTTCAGTTGAAGTTAAACCTGAGCTTATTGCAGGTGTTGTAATTCGTGCAGGCGATCAAGTGATAGATGATTCTGCGCTTAACAAGCTTGAAAAAATGCGTACTCGTCTTCTTGCATAATGCAAATGATGAAGACTGAACTAATAAAAGATTGAGGAATAGCGCAATGCAACAACTGAATCCATCCGAGATCAGTGCGCTCATTAAACAGCGTATCGGAGATCTGGACACCAGCGCGACCGCTAAAAACGAAGGTACCATTGTTATGGTATCCGACGGTATCGTGCGCATTCACGGTCTTGCTGATGCAATGTACGGTGAAATGATCGAATTCGACGGCGGCTTATTTGGTATGGCACTGAACCTAGAACAGGATTCAGTGGGTGCCGTTGTTTTAGGTAACTACCTAAGCCTTCAAGAAGGTCAAAAAGCTCGTTGTACAGGTCGTGTATTAGAAGTTCCAGTTGGTCCTGAACTTCTTGGCCGTGTTGTCGACGCTTTGGGTAACCCAATTGATGGTAAAGGCCCAATTGATGCGAAATTAACTGATGCTGTTGAAAAAGTAGCACCAGGCGTAATTTGGCGTCAATCTGTAGATGAGCCTGTTCAAACTGGTTATAAATCAGTTGATACAATGATTCCTGTTGGCCGTGGCCAACGTGAGTTGATCATCGGTGACCGTCAAACTGGTAAAACAGCGATGGCGATCGATGCGATTATCGCTCAGAAAAACTCTGGCATTAAATGTGTATACGTTGCGATTGGTCAAAAACAATCAACAATTGCAAACGTTGTACGTAAGCTAGAAGAAACTGGCGCTATGGCGTATACAACTGTTGTCGCTGCTGCGGCTGCTGATCCTGCTGCAATGCAGTACTTAGCTCCGTACTCTGGCTGTACAATGGGTGAATACTTCCGTGACCGCGGTGAAGACGCTCTTATTATTTATGATGATTTGTCTAAGCAAGCTGTTGCTTACCGTCAAATTTCATTACTTTTACGTCGTCCACCAGGTCGTGAAGCGTATCCAGGTGACGTATTCTATCTTCACTCACGTCTTCTTGAACGTGCTTCTCGTGTATCTGCTGACTACGTTGAGAAATTCACTAATGGCGCAGTAACTGGTCAAACTGGTTCTTTAACTGCATTGCCAATTATTGAAACTCAAGCAGGTGACGTATCTGCATTCGTACCAACG
Source organism: Acinetobacter sp. AOR43_HL (assembly GCF_027854635.1). NCBI lineage: Bacteria > Pseudomonadati > Pseudomonadota > Gammaproteobacteria > Moraxellales > Moraxellaceae > Acinetobacter > Acinetobacter sp. AOR43_HL. Next base: position 17,657 of record NZ_JAKTHX010000040.1, on the reverse strand, counting down.
AACGTAATTTCGATTACTGACGGTCAGATCTTCTTAGAAACATCATTATTCAACGCAGGTATTCGTCCTGCTGTGAACGCAGGTATCTCTGTATCTCGTGTTGGTGGTTCTGCTCAAACTAAGATCATCAAAAAATTGTCTGGTGGTATCCGTACTGCTTTAGCACAATACCGTGAATTGGCTGCGTTTGCTCAGTTCGCTTCTGACCTTGATGAAGCAACTCGTAAGCAACTTGAACATGGTCAACGTGTAACTGAGTTAATGAAGCAAAAACAATATGCTCCTTACTCAATTGCTGACCAAGCTGTTTCTGTTTATGCATCTAACGAAGGCTACATGGCTGACGTAGAAGTTAAGAAAATCGTAGACTTTGATGCTGCGTTAATTTCTTACTTCCGCTCAGAATATGCTCCGTTGATGAAACAAATCGATGAAACTGGTGATTACAACAAAGACATCGAAGCAGCAATCAAAGCAGGTATTGAAAGCTTTAAAGCGACTCAAACTTACTAAGTTTAGTTTTAGTTAAGTTTGGTTCACGGATCAACCTTCGGAAGCTCGAAAGAGCTTTCGAATACTAGGTTAAGCGTATGGCAAATTTAAAAGAAATTCGCGCCAAAGTAGCTAGTATCAAGAGCACGCAAAAGATTACTCGCGCGATGCAAATGGTAGCTGCTTCTAAAATGCGTCGTGCGCAAGAGCGCATGGCTCAGGGCCGTCCGTATGCCGATAATATGCGCCGTGTAATTGCTCACTTGGTACAAGCAAACCCTGAATACAAACACCGTTATATGGTTGACCGCCCAGTTAAGCGTGTTGGCTATATCGTAGTGTCTTCAGATCGTGGTTTGGCAGGTGGCTTGAACATTAACTTGTTCAAGAAAGTTGTGCAGCATGTCAAAGCACAACAACAGCAGTCAATTGAAGTTGAATTTGCTTTAATTGGTCAAAAAGCGGTTTCGTTTTTTAAGAATTACGGCGGTAAAGTGCTCGGTGCAACTACCCAACTTGGCGATGCGCCGAGTTTGGAACAGTTAACTGGCTCAGTCCAAGTTATGCTTGATGCATTTGATAAAGGCGAATTAGATCGTATCTATCTCGTATCAAATGGCTTCGTTAATGCAATGACTCAGCAGCCTAAAGTAGAACAACTTGTTCCTTTAGCACCAGCAGAAGAAGGCGATGATCTCAACCGTACTTATGGTTGGGACTATATCTACGAACCAGAAGCAGAAGAATTGTTAAATGGTTTGTTGGTTCGCTATATCGAGTCTATGGTTTATCAAGGTGTGATTGAAAACGTTGCATGTGAGCAGTCAGCTCGTATGGTCGCGATGAAAGCAGCGACAGACAACGCAGGACAATTGATTAAAGACCTACAACTCATTTACAACAAGCTGCGTCAAGCCGCGATTACTCAGGAAATTTCCGAGATCGTTGGCGGTGCCGCTGCCGTTTAACATTATTAAGTTTGAATTGAGGAGACAGCAATGAGTAGCGGTCGTATCATTCAGATCATCGGCGCGGTTATCGACGTCGAGTTTGAGCGCAATAGCGTTCCTAAGATCTATGACGCTCTCCAAGTTGACGGTACTGAAACTACATTAGAAGTTCAGCAACAGCTTGGCGATGGTGTTGTTCGTACCATCGCAATGGGTTCTACAGAAGGTCTTAAACGTGGCCTTAATGTAACTAGCACAAATGCACCGATTTCTGTTCCAGTAGGTCCAGCTACGCTTGGTCGTATCATGGACGTTTTGGGTCGCCCAATTGATGAAGCAGGTCCTGTAGCGACTGAAGAGCGTTTGCCGATTCACCGTCAAGCACCTTCTTATGCTGAACAAGCAGCTTCTACTGATCTTTTAGAAACTGGTATTAAAGTAATTGACTTACTTTGCCCGTTCGCAAAAGGTGGTAAAGTTGGTCTATTCGGTGGTGCTGGTGTTGGTAAAACCGTTAACATGATGGAGTTGATCAACAACATCGCGAAAGCTCACTCAGGTTTATCTGTGTTTGCTGGTGTTGGTGAGCGTACTCGTGAAGGTAACGACTTCTATCACGAAATGAAAGATTCTAACGTTCTTGACAAAGTAGCAATGGTCTACGGTCAGATGAACGAGCCACCAGGTAACCGTTTACGCGTAGCGTTAACTGGTTTGACTATGGCTGAATACTTCCGTGATCAAAAAGACGAAAATGGTAAAGGTCGTGACGTATTATTATTCGTCGACAACATCTACCGTTATACACTTGCGGGTACAGAAGTATCAGCATTGTTAGGTCGTATGCCATCTGCGGTAGGTTACCAACCTACACTTGCAGAAGAAATGGGTGTTCTTCAAGAGCGTATTACATCTACTAAATCTGGTTCGATCACATCGATCCAAGCAGTATATGTACCTGCCGATGACTTAACAGATCCATCTCCTGCAACTACATTTGCTCACTTAGATGCAACAGTAGTATTGAGCCGTGACATCGCATCTTCTGGTATCTATCCAGCGATCGATCCACTTGACTCAACTTCACGTCAGTTAGACCCATTAGTTGTTGGTCAAGAGCACTATGAAATTGCGCGTGCAGTACAAAACGTATTGCAACGTTATAAAGAGCTTAAAGACATCATCGCAATCTTGGGTATGGATGAATTAGCTGAAGAAGATAAATTGGTTGTTTACCGTGCGCGTAAAATCCAACGTTTCTTCTCTCAACCATTCCACGTAGCTGAAGTGTTTACTGGTGCTCCTGGTAAATTAGTACCACTTAAAGAAACGATTCGTGGCTTTAAAGGTCTATTAGCTGGTGAATACGATCACATCCCAGAACAAGCGTTCTATATGGTTGGTGGTATTGACGAAGTGATTGCTAAAGCTGAGAAACTCTAATTTAAGGAGATCATCTCATGGCGACTATGCAATGTGATGTCGTAAGTGTTAAAGAGTCTATTTACTCTGGCGCAGTAACGATGTTAATCGCGAAAGGTGCTGGTGGTGAGCTTGGTATTTTGCCAGGACATGCTCCACTTGTAACCTTGCTTCAACCGGGCCCGATTCGTGTTCAGTTGGAAAATGGTACAGAAGAAATCGTCTATGTATCTGGCGGTGTTTTAGAAGTTCAACCTCATGTTGTAACGGTTCTTGCAGATACTGCAATCCGTGCTGACAACTTGGATGAAGCGGCAATTTTAGAAGCACGTAAAAATGCTGAACAATTGCTTGCAAACCAAAAGAGTGATTTGGACTCGGCTGCTGCGTTGGCTGCCTTGGCAGAAACAGCTGCACAGCTTGAAACTATCCGTAAAATCAAAAACCGCGCACTATAATTGCCGGTTTGAGATTGAAAAAGCCACCGTAAGGTGGCTTTTTTTATAAGTTGTTTTTTTAAGATTCAGTTTTTGAATCTGACTTTTCATCTCCTGCCATAATCATGGCAGCAAGCTTCACCATATCCATTTGAATGGTATTAAGCTGTTTTTCAATTTGGTCAAAATTGATTTGATCTAATTTCCCATTGAGTAATGGCATGCTAAGAGCTTGTTGGTTGGCATGTAATAAACTTTGGCGAATATTCTCAATTTCCTGACTTTTGATATCTAAAGTCAAAAGTGCTTGATTTAAACCTTCTAGTTGCTGTTTTAAAGTAGTGACAGTAGTTTTTAGCTCATTCTGATTTTTATCTTGGATGGCTTGTTCAACATCAAGCTGAGTATCTTTAAGCTGTTCAACGTAGTCACCAGCTTTAAGCTGTAAATTAGCAGCATCGCGGACCATATAAAAAATATTGCCGCTTTTAAGTTCGGCTTTGTTGGGTGCAATTTCTGACGCTTGTTGTTCAATGTTCTGGTCAGATGCCTGTTCAGTTATTTCAGTCTTTTCTTGTTCGGTAGCATGGTCTTGTGCCTGATCGCACCCGAGTAAAAGCATGCCTGAGGCAAAAATTACAAAAGGAAGAAATGCGCCCTGTAAAACTTTTTTCATAACTACAAACAACATCAAATAAAGCAAATAGATACTATAGGCATAAAATATGAAGAAAGATTGTATTTTTGCAAACGAACAACACTTTGAGGAGAGCATAAAAAAGAGCGTATAAAACGCCCTTTCTCATATTTTAAAATATTATTTTGCTAACTCTGCTTCAACTGCTTTAACGATTTGTTCATCGTCTGCTGTTAGGTTTGGAGCAAAGCGAGCTACGACTTCGCCATTTTTATTAATTAAAAACTTTTCGAAGTTCCATAAAACTTCTGGAGCAGGGTTGGTTGGAATACCTAAGCCTTCTAAACGCTCACGGAAAGGACCTTCACCAGTGCGTTCCGGCTGAGCCGCTGTCAAAGCTTGGTAAAGTGGGTGCTTATCTTCGCCGACTACAGAGACCTTAGAAAATAAAGGGAAATGAACATCATAATTTAATGAACAGAATTGTTGAATTTCTTCATCAGAACCTGGTTCTTGCTCTTTAAAGTTGTTTGCTGGGAAACCTAAAATTTCAAGACCTTGGTCTTTTTTTGCTTGGTAAAGTTTTTCTAAGCCTTCGTATTGTGGAGTTAAACCACATTTAGAAGCAGTATTTACGATAAGTAGAACTTTACCTTTGTATTGTTCGAGGTCAACCGTTTCGCCTGAAATGGCTTTTACTGAAATATGATATACAGATTGTGTCATGAGTCTTTCCTAAAGATTGTAATTGATATCAAGTAACGCATTTGTTTTAACTGCTATTGAGGGGTAGTGCAATAATATTCGTGTTCAAAAAAGAAAAAGTTTTTAAAGATAAGCTGAATTCTAGTTATTTCTGATTTGGATAGGTGTTTGCCCAGTGTAACGTTTAAAAAATTCAATAAAACTTGAGCTATGTTGATAACCTAAATCATATGCTAAACGCTTGATAGGCGTCCCTTGACGAATCTGATGAATGGCATAAACAATTTTGGCCCGATTTCTCCATTCGGACAACGAAAGCTGAAGCTCTTGTTGACTCAAACGTAATAAGTGGCGATCACTGACCGAAAAGTTTTGTAGCAACTGTTGTAAAGACTGATCAAAAAGTAAAGGATCTGAAAGTTTTTCTAAAATAGGCAATAAAACAGGATGCCGTGTTTGCGGTAAATAATGCGAATATGCAGGAGCTTGTTTGAGTTGATCGAATAAAACTTGTAAAAGATGTTCTAAATATTCAGGTTGTTCGGTTTGTTTTTGCTGCTCTAGAATTTGTAAAACTAAAGTGCGAAAAAAAGGCTGAATACTAAAGCATCGACAGCTATTTCCTAAAATAGAACATAGGCGAGGGTGCAGTCGAATACAGATATAGTGAATTTCATGGTCGATATGGGTGGACTGATGAACAGTTTGAGGGGGAATCCAAAGACCATAGCTAGGTGGAGAAAGATATAGCTGTTCTTCAATCTCCATTTCTAATATGCCATTTAAACTGAAATTAAAATCTCCCCAAAGAGATGCATGAGGACGAACAATATCTTCTTTTTGGTATAGAAATTCATGAACTTCTATACTGTGTAATAATGAAAATTGCTGGTCCTCATTGTTCATCTATATGCTCTGACTCATATTTTAATTTTCACAAGTAGCTTTAGGGTTATTAAGACCTTTCGCTAAGGTAAATGTACTCAGTAATGCTAGGGCAACGAAGCTTAATACACCATAAATTAAAGTATTTTCATTGAAATGATCAACTACATATCCACCTAATAATGAACCTGTCGCAATCATCACCTGAAACATACCTACAAAAAGCGGCATACCTTTTTCAACTGCATGTGGTGCGTGTACAAACATCCAAATATTCGCTGAGGTAGGGAAGGCACCAAATGCAAATCCCCATAACGCGGTTAAGACAATAGCACCAAACTCATGAACGGCAAAAAGAGGAAATCCAAAAAATACGATTGCAAAGCATGTACCTACAAAAGCTAATGTATAACGGACATTTAGATTCCCACTATATCCGGCAAAAGCATTTCCGAAAATACCAGCAATTCCATAGAGCAATAATAATGAACTAATGGTTGTCCCATTAAAACCAGCAACATTTTTAAAGAAAGGTGCTAAATAGCTATAGGCACAAAAATGAGCGAGTCCGATCAATAAAACAATTAACATGCCACTACGTGCTTTAGGAGTGCGTAATAGTGCTGGCAAATCTTTCAGGTGAATTGCTGAGTCTGGTACAAGTTTAGGTAAAAAGATTAATTGTAAGATTAAAACAACTAAGCCAATGCCTGCTGTAATTCCAAAAGCACTACGCCAGCCATAAAACTCGCTTAACCAAGTTCCAATCGGTACACCTAGAACTGTAGCAAAAGTCACACCTGCCATCACGACCGCAGTTGCTTTAGCAATAGGAAGGTGTGAGGGAGCTAATTTTCCACTTAGAGCAATGGCGGTCGCCCAGAAACCACCAATTGAAATACCTAAAATTAAGCGGCTTAACAATAGAACATGGAAGTTTTCAGCAAATGCGGTAATGGTATTGGCAATAACCATAATAGCTGTCAGCAAGATAAGCACATAACGCCGATCAAGTTGTTTTACTGATACAGGCAATAGAGGGGCTGCAATTGCTGCCATAATGCCGGGTACTGTAATAATCAGGCCTGCAGTACCTACAGAAATATTTAAATCTGTTGCGACACTATTTAGAACACCAACGGGTAAAAATTCACTTGTAACTAAGGCAAATGCTGCGATAGAAACGGCCAAAATGGCAAGCCAGCTTCCTTGAGTGGAGGTCTTGGGTCGCGCTTTAGAGATAGACGATTGGTCCATAGGAAATCCTTACTTGGCTAAATTTGGAGTAAAGAAAGGCAATTTATTAATTAACTAACGATCATTATGAAAATAAAATAGTTGATAAAAAATCGAACGTCAATTAATTTAATAACGATTGTTATAAAAATAGATGTGATCTTTATGACAAATAGGCATGAAACGAATTTAGCTGTTGTAGAAGATACGCTGAAAAAAAAGCGCGGACGTCCTAAATGCTTTGATGAACAAGAGGTTTTGCAGAAAGCAATGTTGCTCTTTTGGGAGCATGGCTATGAAGCAACGTCTATTAGTGATTTAACACAAGCTTTGGAAATTACAGCACCTAGCCTATATAGTGCTTTTGGTGATAAGGCAGGGCTGTTTTATAAAAGTATTGATTACTATTTGGCTCATGAAGCCTGCCCTATTGAGACCATCTTTTTAGAAGCAAAAACTGCAAAAATTGCGTTTGAGTTATATCTTTATGACAACGTAAAACGACTGGTTCAACCCAATAAACCAGCTGGTTGTATGTTGGTGGTTGCTGCCATGAATTGTTCTGATGCCACTCAAGATGTGCAGCAGAACCTATTAGACAAGCGCATAAAAACCAAAGAAAAATTATTGGAGCGTCTCAAACAAGGTGTTGAGCAGGGTGATTTGCTATCTAATGCTCCTCTACAAGAAATGACGGACTTTTATGCCACTGTCATTCAAGGCCTTACCATTCAGGCAAGAGACGGTGCGAGTACTGATCAATTACATAAAGTTGTAGAACATGCCATGAAAGCTTGGACATTATTCTAAAAAAGATGATGTCTTAAGTTCGATATCAATGTCGGAAATACGATATTTCAATTTATTAAGACATTCTTCAAAATAAAATCTCTTTTGTAGATGGTGTATTGCTATGAGTCAGGTCATGAAATATCACAAATGGGCGTTTATTTTTCCCATTTTGGCAGTATTGATTTGGTCTTTAAATATTGTAGTCACCCGCTATGTCTCGGATTATATCTCTCCGGTAAGCATTAGCTTTTATCGGTGGTTAATCGCTTTTATTATTTTGACTCCATTTATGTTTATGTCTGTGTGGAGACAAAGACGACTAGTAATACCATATTTACCTAAGCTTGCTGTGTTAAGTGCATTTGGGATGGTGCTTTATCAAGGTTTGGCTTATACAGCTGCCCATTATACAAGTGCAACCAATATGGGGATTGTGAATGCATTTATTCCTATATTCACGATCTTTGTTTCGCTTGCCATTTTAAAAGATGTGCCTAATCGCTTTGCAGTTTTTGGCAGTATTTTGTCTTTTGCAGGTTTGTTATATGTCATGTCCCAAGGAAATATTAATAAGCTTTTAAGTGGTGGCGGACACCTTGGTGATGCATTGATGATTATTGCCGTATTCTTCTATGCATTTTATGGTGTTTTTCTTAAAAAATGGCAGTTGCCTCTACCAATTATGACAAGCTTATATGTTCAGATTGGATTTTCTGTCATATTTCATATTCCTTTAATTCTCTGGTTTGGACTTGATGCTTTAAATGTTGAAAATGCACCAAGTGCTATTTATGCAGGAGTATTTGCTTCACTCATTGCGCCGTTAGTTTGGATGTTAGCTGTTCAACAACTCGGTCCTAATAGAACAAGTATTTTTATGAACTTGGTACCTGTCTTTACAGCAGTTATTGCAAGTGTCTGGTTGTCTGAGCAGTGGACCATTTATCACACGTTAGGTGGGATTGTTATTTTAATTGGTATCATTATGGCTCAGAAGAAGGTGAGTCCTAAAAAGAGCGAATTAATGCAAGAACAAAACTAAAGTCAGTAAAAAAACTATGGCATATTTTGAAAAAAACTCATAAAAATATGCCAATTTTTTCTTAGTTAAAGTTTTTCTATATGATTTATAAATAGTTTATAAAAATAGGTTGTAATATAAATATTAAAAAAGCCGAGTAAAAATATTAATATAATTTTAATTTATAGGCAAAAAACCGTAAATTCCCTACACTTTTCATGCTTTTTTTAGAGAAATAATATATTTCTCTCATTGAACCTCTTACCACATAATAGCGGCCACTACGAAAGGCGCTATTTTCTTTGTAAATTATCTTTCGTTCCACAGATATCCAAACCCTCTGGATGTGGTATATACCCATCCTTTTTTATGCTCAGTTATCCCTATATAACTGAGCTTTTTTTTGTTTGAAATTAGGCGCGAATAATCTCTCTGGTAAGAGCGTTAATGATTCTACTTGGCTGTTGGCTCTGGCCTAAGTCACCATTCAGATAGTTTAATTGTGAACCAAAGTATTGGCAGGCATCCTGTAATGAATGAGCAGGTTCTTGCCCGCTTGGGTTCGCACTAGTCGAGACAATAAAGCCATGAAAAGCATTGCATAATGCCACACATAAAGGATGTGTAGTGACTCGAACAGCGACAAGAGGATGCTCACCTTTAATCCATGAAGGAATATGTTCGCCAGCAGGTAATAGCCAAGTTGTTGCTCTTTCTGATGGTTGATGATTAGTCCAACAATCAATAATTTCTTGTTGGGTTGTTTGAGGTAGAGAAGTTAGCAGGTGTTCAACTTGGCTAATATGACCTGCTAATAAAATTACACCCTTTTCAATAGGCCTTTGCTTTAGTTCAAGAATTTTTTGAAAAGCTTGCTCATTAAAAGGGTCGCAACCTAGCCCCCAAACTGCCTCAGTTGGATATGCCAAAACTTGACCTTGTTGTAAACATTCGGCTGCTTCGGTAACTGAGGTGGTAATCATGGTAATACTCTTCCTTTCAATCAGACAGAATTGCTATTGTGCGCTCCAATACTAAGAACGACAACGTAAATACAATCCTGATTGTTGCATACATAAACCAAGTAGTTCTAGTTCCATCAGTGAAGAGGTGAGTTCTGCAACAGGCTGAGAGTGATGTAAGACAAGCTGATCAATATTTTGTCCAACCCAGTCTAAAGATTGATAAAGGTTAATTAAATGCTCAGGAATTTCTGGAGTACTAGAAACTACAGCCTCCTCGGTGGAGTTTTGTTGCTGACTTTGCCACTGGGTGGGTAAAGCAAGGTCTTCAATAATTTGTTCAGGATGATCGACTAAAATTGCTCCTTCACGAATAAGTTGATGGCAACCTTGATGAAACTCACTGTAAATATGACCAGGAATGGCAAATACAGTCTTACCTTGTTCAGCAGCTTTGTTCGCAGTGATGAGAGAACCACTTTTTAATGTAGCTTCTACCACTAACACGCCTAAACTCAAACCGCTGACAATTCGGTTTCTACGTGGGAAATGCTGTTGTAATGGGGGTGTTCCAGGCAAAAATTCAGTAATAATCGCGCCATTTTGAGCCAAAATATGTTCTGCAAGTTTTTTATTTTGAGCAGGGTAGGTACTGTCTAAACCAGTTCCTGTTACTGCAATTGTACGTTGATGTGCTGATGCTCCTTGGTGAGCAGCTTCATCAATACCATATGCCAATCCACTACTCACATAAAAACCTTTTTCACTTAAGTAATAGGCAAAATCATAAGTAACCTGACGACCATGTGGGCTTGGTTTTCGGCTACCTACAATCGCAATTTGTGGTTGCAATAAGGCTTGTGCCTGACCTTTTCCAAAAATGATAGGTGGGTGATCTGTATAAGGTAATAACTGAGTGGGATAACCTGAGTCATCTGCCGTTAAAATAAAGTCGGTATATTGCTGGATCTGCTCAGTTAGTTTTTCAAACTGAGCTTGACCCTGAGCAGTTTGAAATTCATCTACGCGTTTTAAATGATTAGCATGTAACCCGAGATTGCGCCATTGAGATAATCCAGCAGGTTGGACCGCCTTTTCACAGCTACCAAAATAATCGACAATTTTTTTAAAGCTGACTAAAGAGTGTTGCACCAAATACCACACTTTAAGCGTGTGGTAATGGTGTGAAGAAAGTTGAGTAAGCATTGTAAAAGGTACATCCAGCATTAATCATTAAAGCGGGGTGGCTGAATGCTTGAACCAACTTTAACTGGTAAATCGCTTTCTAATACGTAGGCATAACTCAACTGATCAAAAGTTCTAAAGACCATCAGACTACCAATTTGTTGTCCTGGTAACTGTATTGGTTCTTTGGTTTTAGGATCTCGAATAGTTTCACCTTGTTGTGTAATATCAAAAACTTGTCCTACTTGAATACCTTGTGCCGTACCGCGGTCTAAAGTCACCACACTATTTTTGGCAGCAGTACCAATTGATCCCATTACACGAATAATTTTGCCGCCGTCCGTCACCTGAGTGGCATCCACCGGATAAAACAAAGTAGGTAATGTTGCTTCTTCTTCTGGCATCACCCGATCACCACGACGTACTTCAGAATTGTAGCTATCAGTTAACTCAAGCGTGGTAATGTCTTTTTCAGAAGAGATCGCAATCCCTGAGGCAACTTGTTGCAACTCAATACCTAGACTATGCTTTTTACCTTTACTGTCTGTGAAATAATAAGGTTCGCCTTCACGATAAACTGCATAACGTTGACCATTAACTAAACCTTGTCCGCGCGCATAAATAGTCTGACCTTTTGCCGCCAGTACACGTTGATCGGCAGTACCGACTACATAAGGAGTATGTTGAATTGCATCGATAGGTAGAATAGTGCTGTGTTCTAACCACTGTTTGATATGTTCAAGAGGAATAACAGGTATGTTATTGTTAAGTGACTCCACACGAACTTGAGGTTGTAAATTTGTCATTTGGCCTGTGTAACGGCGAATAATGCCGACACAGCCATCTCCTTCATCTTTTCCAACCAATGGACGGCCATCTAAACTACACAGCAGTAATCGATCACCAGGATAAATCCAGTGTGGATTTTTGACATGCTGATTATTTGCCCAAATTTCAGGCCAGCGCCAAGGTTTACTCAGAAAGTGACCAGAAATATCCCATAGCGTATCTCCTCGTTTTACAACGTAGACATGTGGTGCATTACTTCTAAGAGAGGGTGGATTATGGTTCGGACTAGCAGCATAAGTCTCTGCTACCGTACTGAATGCAACCCCTGTAAAAAGTGCCAAAGCAAGTAAATGCTTTTTTATCCCCAAAGCATGAAATTGAACCATGCCGTCAAAAACCTTTTTCATTATGATAATTCCTAAAAATTATGCGTGCAGATGCGTTATAATAGGCGGCTAACACACAATTTTTCGATGAAGTATTTCCTTCATTTGGTTTTTCAATCAATGGCATAAGTGAGGACGTCAGTATGGCCTTATTACCTATTTTAAGTTTTCCTGATCCCCGTCTTCGTACCATTGCTAAGCCTGTTGAAGAAGTTACTGATGAAATTCGTCAACTTGCAGCAGATATGCTTGAAACCATGTATGCGGCACCAGGTATTGGTTTAGCAGCTTCTCAGGTCGATCGTCATATTCAGCTTATCGTCATAGATTTGTCTGAATCTAAAGATGACCCTATGGTTTTCATTAACCCCAAAATAACTCCACTGACAGAAGATAAGCAGCAGTACGAAGAAGGCTGCCTATCGGTGCCACAAATATACGACAAAGTTGAGCGCCCGTCACGTGTGAAAATTGAGGCAATTAACCTTGAAGGTCAAGCATTTGAGATAGAAGCTGATGGACTTCTCGCTGTTTGTATCCAACATGAAATGGATCACTTAAATGGCAAATTATTTGTGGATTATTTGTCGCCACTTAAACGTCAGCGTGCTCGAGAAAAAGTCGAAAAAGTTGTTCGTCAACGTGAGCGTGAAAAAGTTGCAGTAAAACGTTAAAAATTTCTATTCTAGAAACATCAATGTAGTGTGGATGTGATTTTTGGTTTTTCGTAGTGGTTTACTGCTTGCATGTGCAGCAGTATTTTTACAGGTCGCGGTATTTCTACAGCCGCTATTACCGAAGCAGTATCAAATTGCTCCGGTCTGTGAAACTATTACCCTCGCTTTGCTTAAACCTAAAGCACAGATGGAAACCATGTCACATGCCATGCATTCACATCATGAACATCATATTGAACAGGCACAAGCCTCTGGGCAACATGATCATCATGATGCAAATCACCAGTGTCAATATTGTACCGTCTATGCCAATCTGGTTTTGCCACCTGAATTTGGCGTAAAAGAAGTTTTAGTCCGCATACAAGTCCGCTTAGTCGCTTATCAACAAGCATTTAGACATGTCTACTTTGCACTACAGCGACTTTTTCTACTCCCGCAAGGGCGTGCACCACCTCTATTTGCATAAATAAAAGCAATTTTTTGTTGGGGTCTTAACTGACTTCGATATCACTTTATTTATGTTTTAGAGCGTATAAAAATGCCACATTCTAAATTTTTACTACAACCTTTATGGGTTGCGATGTTTGCTGTCTCTCATTCGGGTCTAGTTTTTGCTAATTCAGAAAAAAATGATGCCGATACCAAAGCGCTTTACTCATTAGCACCTATTGTTGTTACAGCACAACAAGGTAACGATGCAAATGGCTTGATTGTACATGCAGACCCAAAGCAACCGATTCAGCCAGTACCTGCTACAGATGGCGCAGACTATCTACAAAGTATTATGGGTTTTAACTCAATACAAAGCGGTGGAACCAATGGTGATGTGACATTCCGAGGTATGTTTGGTTCACGCATCAAAATTCTAGCTGATGGAACTGAAAATTTAGGTGCATGCCCAAACCGTATGGATGCTCCAACTTCTTATATTTCACCAGAAAGTTATGATCGTATTTCTGTCATTAAAGGTCCGCAAACGGTTAAATATGCCAATACAGGTTCTGCTGCAACAGTCCTTTTTGAACGTCAGCCTGAGAAACTCACCTCTGAAAAACCTTATCGCGGACAAGCGAGTGTCTTATTAGGTTCATATGGACGTATTGACCATAACGTTGAGGCGGCAATTGGTGATGAAAAGAAATATATCCGTTTAAATGCCAATCGTTCAGAATCGAATAGTTATCAAGATGGTGATGGAAATACTGTGCCTTCTGCATGGAAAAAGTGGAATGCTGATGTAGCACTTGGCTTTACTCCAGATGAAAACACGTGGGTCGAACTCACTGGTGGAAAATCTGATGGTGAATCGCTTTATGCTGGACGTTCAATGGATGGATCTCAATTTGCGCGAGAAAGCTTAGGTCTGCGGTTTGAAAAGAAAAATATCACTGACGTCATTAAGAAAATTGAAGGGCAGGTGAACTATAGCTATAACGACCATATTATGGATAACTTTAGTTTGCGCACACCGCCATTAGTTGAAATGAATCATGGTGGTATGACCATGCTGATCCCGAATCCAATGGCAATGCAAGTGACACGCCGTACATTAAACTCACGCTTGGCAATGACTTCTGAATGGAACAAATGGAGTTTGATCACAGGCGTTGACTCTCAATTTAATAAACATGGCGGTAGCATGTCATCGCCAACAATGCCTTCTATGAATATTCCATATCGTCAAGATATGCGTTTTCAATCTTATGGTGCTTTTGGCGAACTGGGCTATCAATGGAACGATTTCAACAAACTGGTTACAGGTGCACGTTTAGATCGAGTCACAGTTGAAGATGAGCGTGCTGATTCTCAAGCAAAAGGTTTTAATACTAAACTTGAAAAGACTTTACCGAGTGCATTTGTGCGTTGGGAAAATCAACATCCTGAGCATGACCTAAAAAGCTATATTGGTTTAGGTTATGTAGAGCGTATGCCTGATTATTGGGAACTTTTCTCGCCTAAACATGGTAATGCGGGCTCAACCAATACTTTTAACGGTGTGAATCCTGAGAAAACATTACAGTTGGATCTGGGTTTCCAGCAACAACATGGCGCTTTAAATACATGGGTTTCTGCTTATGCTGGTTTGGTGGATGACTACATTTTAATGAGTTACCACCATCATCCAAGTATGGGAATGGATGGGCATGACATGAGCCATGATATTACTGCGGGTGCCAAAAATGTCGATGCAACCATCGCAGGCGCGGAAGCTGGTATTGGATATCAATTTACCGACCATATTCAGGCAGATTTGAGTGCGATGTATGCATGGGGTAAAAACACCACAGATGACAAACCGCTACCTCAAATTTCCCCTTTAGAAGGTCGTTTAAATATTCGCTATGTGGCTGACAAATATAATTTAGGTCTTTTGTGGCGAGCTGTGGCTGAGCAAAACCGTGTGAGTCTACATCAAGGTAATATCGTAGGATATGACTTAAAACCAAGTAAAGGTTTCTCGACTCTTTCTCTAAACGGAAGTTACAACCTTCGTAAAGATATCGATGTCTCTGTTGGCATTGATAACGTATTAGATAAGACCTATACCGAACACTTAAATAAAGCGGGTAGTGCTGGCTTTGGATTTGCGAGCGAAGAGCAGTTCAACAATATCGGAAGAAATTACTGGGTTCGTATGAGCATGAAGTTTTAAAAAGCTTAACGAATTAAATGAACTGAAAATATTAATTTAAAGAGAGAAATGAAATGACTGATAAATTATCACCTGAACAGTCTTGGTGGGGATGGAAGTTACTTATTGTGGCTTCTATCTTGAGTGTATTGTTTATGATTATTTTTTACTTGGCCATCAATAATGAGCCTGACTACATGCCAAGTCAAAAAAAGAAGCAGATGACGGAGTCACACGAGCAAATGAATCACGCTGAAATGCACAGTTCATCAGCTCAATAAGTTCCTTAATATTTGAAAATGGAAGTCTAATTAACGGGCTTCCATTTTTGTTTTTAAGTTTTAAAAGTTATTGATGCATACTCGCTAAGGTTTTTGCCTTACCTTGATTCTGATAAAGCGTTAAGCCAAGTTTTTGTATATTACGGCCTGATTTAGATAAAAACTTTTCAACTTTTGGTGAAAGCTTTGCACCATTATAAAGTAGTGAATTACGCACAATTAGATAATAAGCAAACCATGAGGCAGACTGCTGAGGCAATCCGAGTAGTTTCATTCTCTTCTTGCCAATAAAAAATTGGGTAAGTTCTAAATGTTGTCGATAAGCAAGCTTCTGCTGCAAAGAGCGTAAATGCAGATATTTTCTCTCAAAAGGCTCTTTAGATAAGCTTGATCCTAACTCAACACTGCTGTGGTCGGAGCGAGGGTGAGCAAACTGCATCCAGTAAAGTAACCTCCAACCCTCAGATTCAGATTGAATAAGCCATTTTTCATCAATACCCATCAACCAGCCAACATAACGCCAAAAATGTAGAAAACTCTTGGCTTCTTGTTTGGTCGGCCATACACCTAAAGCCCTAATACCGAGTAAAACTACACTGCTAAAAGCCAAATTAGTCATGGCTAAATCAAATTGATTAAGTGGAATTCCCCAAACTTCACTATCCCAACGATCAGACTTTTTTAATTGTCGGCGAACGAGTGCATGAATAAAGCGAACATAAATCGTTGATGTAAAACCTGCGCTTAGACGCTCAAGTCCTTGAGGTTCAGTAATATCAACCCACCATTTAGTGGTTTCAGCTAAACGAGTACCTGCCTGTTTCTTTAATGCACCCGTTAAAATTAGCGGCTGATTAAATCCTGGATATAAATATCCCGCCATTAAGGATAAATCTCTAAGAATAAAACCATTATTTATTCCTAAACGATGAGTAAATTTAACAGCCTCATCAACTTGACGCTGATCTAACCATTTAGGCTTTTGCTCAATGTAATTAAAGAAATTTTCTAACTCAGTAGGTATAGGCTCAGATAGATTATCGCGGCCTTGAAATAATATCTTCTCAAAAATCATGCGGTGATCTTTGGGATTTTGCATAACCCAATCAATCACCTTATCCATTTCAATATCCCCTTCATAAAGAGCATGTTGTAAAGACATATATTCCGTATAGTTTGGTTGTACAGGTTTTTCACAACAGATATTTAAAAACTGAGTAAAAAAATTGCTGTCTTGCATGTCATTAAAAGAAGCAAGTCGAGTCGGGCTAATCATTTGCATATCGTTACTTACTTATTGAACTGAATAATAAATAGGCTAATATGAATAATTATTCGCATTCAATTCGCATTTAACGAATAAAAAACGATGAGAAAAGCCCCACAGCAACAGCGTTCAAAAATTATTGTTGACCATATTTTAGAGGCGACACAGCAGTGTATCGCCCAGTATGGATTACTACATACGACGACGCCTAAAATTGCAGAGAAATCTGGAGTAAGTGTTGGGTCGATTTACCAATACTTTGAGAATAAAGATCAAATCATAGAAGAACTATTGCGCCGTAAAAGCGAATTGCTGGGGCAACAACTTAAAGAATTAGTTGTGCGACAAGGAAATATTCCTTTAGAGCTGCTCATTCCCTTAGCAATAGAGTTGGGATTTAATGCATTAAAAGCCGATCATGGATTTTTTATAGAAGTGCTGAAACACTGGCATGACTATAGTCATTCGCAAGCTGCTCAAATTTTAGAAAAGCATTTTTTTGAAGTAGGGCTATATACATTCAGTAGAAATCCTCATCAGTGGGACTTCGAACAGGTAAAGTATAAATCCTTTGTAATTATTAATAGTACGCTTTTTACGATGATGCGTTATGTAAGCCAGAACAATTTTCTTATCTCAGAACAACAACTTAAACGCGAATTATCGAGCATGATACTGGCTTATTTAAGTCAAAAATAAAAAATTAAAATAATTATCAATATAAAACAATAGCTTAATTCGTGTGGTGGTTTAAAAGTAAACGCTCAAGTCATTAATTTTTAATTTTCGCTTGCAAAGGGAATGTAATGGTCTATAATGCACATCCATCGGCGGTGATGCAGATAGAAACTTGTTGAAAAACAGTTACTTGTGATTAAGTTGATTGCTTTAGGTGATGAAT
>NZ_JAKTHX010000039.1:0-18459 GCF_027854635.1 Acinetobacter sp. AOR43_HL | reverse complement strand
CTGAATATCGTCGCCAATGGCGTAAATTACATATGGGTATAGATGCTAAAACCTTACAAATACGCGCTGTTCAGCTCACAACCAACAATGTGAGTGATTCACAGGTACTTGGTGATTTACTCGATCAGATTCCACAAGATGAGAGAGTTGACTCCGTCTATACCGATGGAGCTTATGATACCAAACAGTGCCGACAGGTCATTGCGGATCGGCAAGCACATGCAGTGATTCCACCAAGAAAAAATGCGAAGCCATGGAAAGATAAAAAGATGAGCTCGCTAGAACGCAATGAGTTGCTTCGAACAGTTAAACGTTTAGGAAGAACTATTTGGAAGAAATGGTCAGGCTATCATCGGCGAAGTTTGGTTGAAACCAAGATGCATTGCATCAAATTATTGGGGGATAAACTCAGTGCGAGAAATTTTCAAAGCCAAGTCAATGAGATTCATGCACGTATGGCAGTATTAAATAAATTTACGGACTTAGGCAGACCACATACCCGAGTTGTCACTTAAATTTGGCTCAATTAGGATCGCTTCTATCTTTCAAACCTTTATGCAACAAAGCCCTATTAAAGTGCAATTTTGGTACTATTCAGCCTTATGGTGGAATAAATATAAAAATAAACACTTTTAAGTGACAGTTCTTCCACCTTTGATAATTCATCTGTGTCGCTCAAGCAATCAATTTGAAAGTAGGAATAGCCTACAGCACCACTAAAGTGGAATTACTCAACATATACTCCACCATTAAAGTGACAAGCCTTCCACCATTCCGATATTCTTGACTATCAAACATCATGTTATCAATTAAATTTTATACAAATATTTTATCCACAGAATAAAAAACATCTAATGACAAGTCTTCCACCTTTATTTCAATAAAAACAAACTTATCAACATCACAAGCAGTTGAATTGTATTGTTTTAAATTAAAAAATACACATTAAAATAAATCACAATGACAAGTCTTCCACCATAGTGACAAACCTTCCACTTATCAGTGACAAACCTTCCACTTATTAGTGACAAACCTTCCACTTATCAGTGACAGGCCTTCCACTTATTAGTGACAAACCTTCCACTTTAAAAAATCTATCTAATTGTTTTTTAAACAAATAAAACTTGTTTAATTATAATTAACTAATTAATACTAATTAAAATTAGCTAGCTATATTTTTTAAAAAAGTTAAGAAATGTTTTTCCCACATCTTTTGAATTCAAAAGATAAAAATATGACAAAGGAACTGTAGCAAGTTGCTACAAATATCTTTATATTAAATGAAATCAAAGTAAATTCCTTAAGACAAATATGTCAACTAAAATCATTGCTGTAGCTAATCATAAAGGTGGTTGCGGGAAAACAACTACTGTAGTACATCTTGCTTCAGAGCTTGCTGAATTAGGAAATAAGGTCTTAGTAATTGATCTGGATCCACAAGCAAATGCAAGTTTACATATAGGATTAAGACACCCTAGCGAAGTTGAAACTACATCAGCTGAATTACTTATTGGTGATATAAGTCTATTATCGGAAGCATTAGAAGAAGAAACAAAATTTAAAAATGTTTCCTTAATATATGGCTCATTAACTCTTGGTAAAACTGAAGATCAATTGAAAGATGATGCACCAAGACCATCCGAGGAACTTTCAAATAAATTGGAAATTCTAGAAGGATTATATGACTACATTCTTATTGATTGCCCTCCTAGCTTAAAATTACTAACCAGCAATGCTTTAGCCGCTTCGACACATGTTATTGTTCCAATTGAATCTGGTTCACAATACGGTCTCTATGGTGTTACTGATTTAATTAATCATTTAAGTAAAATTAGAAGAGTTAACCCTGAATTAGAACTCTTAGGTGCTTTATTAATTAAACATGATGAGCGTCAGAATGTATGTAAATTAATAAAAGATGAAGCATTTAATCAAGTTGGAGAATTATTGCATACCACAATTCCAATGAGCACTAAGGTTAATCAAGCTGCAATTTTGCAACGACCTTTATTATCTGTTGATAAAAACTCAAAAGTTCGAAAAGCTTTTGAAACTTTAGCACAAGAAATTGTTCAGCGTGTCGGATAATATAATTCTGGAAATACTATGGTAAGTAATAAAGAGCTATTGGCTAAACGTCTTCAGCAAAATACTCAAAAGCATCAACATGCCCAAAAGGAGCATATTAACGATGTCAAAGAGCTAAGACGTAATGTACAAATTACAGATATTCAGGCTAGCCCTAACCAGCCTCGAAAACTCTTTAATCAACAAGATATTGAAGATTTAGCAGCATCAATTGAAGAAATTGGGCTATTACAACCAATTGCAGTTCGTAGAATAAATGATAAATATGAGTTGATTGCTGGTGAAAGACGATTGAAAGCCCACCAATTTCTCAATAAGAATACCATTGAAGTAATCATTATTGATGCATCGGATGAAGAAGCTGCTTTATTAACATTAGCTGAAAATTTAAAGCGAGAAGATCTGACAGATTATGAAATATATGTTGGATTAACTTCTTTGGATGAAAAATTAAAAAAAAATAAGCAGAAGTTAGCAAAGTCATTAGGTTTGAATCGTGAAGATATGTATAAATATTTATCTTATGAAAAATTACCTGGAGAGTTGATTGAAGATTTGGAGAAACAGCCGTCATTATTAGCACGGACCGCTGCTACAGCAGTGAAAAAGTTTCTATCAGATCATGATGAAAACCATGAAAAAGCTAAAGAAGCATTATTCGAAGCATGGTCAAAATTGCTTAAAAAAGAAGTTGAACAGACAAAACTGGCATCACTAGCTGAAAAAATCTTTAAGTCAAGAGAAACGAAAGAAGTAATTCAAACTTCAATTGTACATAAAATTGAATATGATGGGAAAGTTGCTGGTAATATCAAATTTGACCATAATACATTAAAGGTATCTTTAAAAATGGGCCAATTTGATGATCAAAATTTACAAGAATTAAAAGCTTTCCTAAAACGAATGTTAGAAAAATAAAGTAAAAAAATAGTGTAGCAAGTTGCTACACTATTTTTTGCAATTAGGAAAATTTATATAAGTAGTCATAATAATATTTTCATAAATTTGTCATGTAAATTGAATGTTTAAAGCGTATTTTTCGACCATCCTAAGATGAGTTGATGCAATGCTTTGGCATAGGCTTTGTTGCATAAAGCCTTTGAAGGTAAAGTTTTCCTAAGTTGCTAAAATTTAGGTTACAACTTGGGTATGAGGTCTGCCTAATTCTGTAAATTTATTTAATACGGCTACACGTGCATGGATCTCATTCACTTGGCTGTCAAAATTCCTTGAGTAGAGTTTATCGCCTAATAATTTGATGCAATGCATCTTGGTTTCGACCAAACTTCGCCGATGATAACCAGACCACTTTTTCCAAAGGGCTCTTCCTAGACGCTTAACTGTTTTTAGTAATTCATTTCTCTCTTGCGAATGAACTTTTGTATCTTTCCACGGTTTCGCATTTTTTCTTGGCGGAATCACCGCATATGCTTGACGATCTGAGATCACTCGTCTGCAGCATTTAGTGTCATAGGCTCCATCGGTATAGACAGAATCTACTCGCTCATCAAGTGGTATTTGACCAAGTAAATCACCGAGCACCTGTGAATCACTGATATTGTTCGTTGTGAGCTGAACTGCACGTATTTGCAGCGTTTCAGCATCTATACCAATGTGAAGCTTACGCCATTGTCGACGATATTCAGGCTGATGTTTCTTCCGTTTCCATTCACCTTCGCCCAAAAACTTTAAACCAGTTGAATCTACGAGTAGATGTAGACCATTGCTACTTTTTTGGTAGCTAATCGCAATATCAATATGTTTTTGTCTTCTGCAAAGCGTCGTATAGTCTGGCGCTGTCCAATCTAATCCGCAAAGTTTAATCAGGCTTTGTACAAAGCCAGTGACCATGCGTAGAGAAAGACGAAATATGGATTTAATCATTAAGCAGCATTGGATGGCTGTATCGGAATAAGTTTGATTTCGACCATGTTGGCTTTTTGGTTGAGCATACCATTGTGTTTTGGGATCAAACCAAATGGCAATATTCCCACGATTAATGAGAGCTCGGTTGTATGTGGGCCAATTGGTTGTACGGTAGATTTTAGGTGTAGGCTTATTCATCTCAAAATTATATTGTGGAATAAGCCTTTAGAGATAGGTTTGTGCAACAAAGCCTTTGGCATAAGAAAAAATTTAATAAAAAATTAATAAGTTTGGCATGGTGTAGTTTGGGCACAGTTATTTTGACGGGCTGTCAAAGTCCTGCTTTAGTTCAATCAACTTCTACTTCAGTACAACCATCAAAACAGCCTCAACGTGTGGTTTTTTTCTTGGGAGATGGAATGGGTATCACGACACTAACAGCTGTACGAATTTATGCTGTTGGTGAAGATTGCCAACTGCCAATAGATCAACTGCCAGAGTCAGCATTTGTTCGTACTTTCTCAGAAGTTGCACAGGTTACAGATAGCGCACCATCGATGGGTGCCTATATGACAGGTGTAAAAATGAAAAATGAAGTGATATCCATGCAGACTGGAACAATTGCAGTAGAACCAAATCAGACCGGAAATCATCAATGTGGAACCAATCCTCAGATCCAAAATAAGCAAGACACCCAAACTTTACTCGAATTGGCCAAAGCACGAGGTTGGGGTACAGGGGTAGTCACAACAACTCGCATTACGCATGCTACACCAGCATCGACTTATGCTCATATTTGTCATCGTGATGCTGAAAATGACATAGCATCCCAATTAGTACCAAGTTCGCAAGGTGATATCTATCAGCGTTATAACGTCAAATTAAAAGATGGGGTTGATGTGATTCTAGGCGGGGGTAAGCGTCAATTTCTGCCGAAAGATCAAGGGGGAGAACGGATAGACCAACGGAATTTGATCGCAGAAATGCAACAAGCAGGCTATCGAATGGTCTATGATCAAACTCAACTCTCCCAGATGAAGTTAGGAAAGATAACACTAAATATAAAAAAATGGAATAAATAATTTACAAAGTTATTATTTTTAATCTGATGTTTGTTTTATATGGGGATGATAATAACTTCTGATTACTAGTTTTTACCTTAAATATAACGATTGAAAGATTCATTTAAAGGCTATGAATACATGAGTTTTACAGTTTGGCTAGGTCAGCATGAGTACTTTTCGCAAGATTTAAGATCGACCATGAACGTGATTAAGTTATAGGGGATTGATGAAATAGTTTTTATGAATTTCTGGCTTTCTGGGCTGATTTTATCAAATTCATGTCTATGCAAAATTGCGACATATTTCTCGTGCTGGTAGTTATCCAGAGTTTGGTCTGTATCTATCCATAGTGCAGACCTTTTTTTTGGTGATAGTTTTTTCTTAGCGATTTTCGATCTGGATGTAGTGATTTCACGCTTGCAGAACGTATCTTGGCGGTGATCCATCTAATATTCGTGATTATAAAGCGAGCTAATTCACAGGTTCTACAGATTATGTAGCGACTAACTATAAGTTGATGGTTGGCGCTTAGTTTATATTTACGCTTAGGTTTCAGTTAAAAAATCAATATTTTGTTGAATTCGTGATTGAATCATCTCTAGGGTAGATTCTCGAATTTGATGAGGATACAGGCGTTGCGCAATTTGACTAAATTGAAGTGCAATTTCATGCATGGCCAAGATGATCTCATCGACTTCTAGAGTAGTCAGATTCGCTTCTGAAGTACCGAGTTTATGTATGTCATTTCGAGAAATATTGAGCGCTTCTCCCATAATGTCCATTTGATGATAACCACCTGGACCTTCACAGAAGGTCACATCATAGGCTGGAGCCAATTTCCATTGACCATTTTTTGCCATGAGAAAAGAAAAATTCTTGGTATGGTCATCCCGATTATTGAAAAGTACATTAAACACAGCACGTTTAAAAGTATGCAGCCTTTCCGCACATCTTGCGTACACATCAAGGTTGCCCGAAGAAAATTGCGATAGTCTAGGCTACCTGGAACTTTATAGTCTGCTCCGGTATATGCAGCCAAACTCTGCATTGGAATCCGCATGCCATTTTGACGGTCGAATCGTTTAGAAGCAAAAGCCATTAAACCATTGGGCAAATTAAAAAAATGGGTGTCTGGAGTCTCGATTGCACAAAGTCGCAAACATTTTGCATAGACGGCTTCAATGGCGCAGACTTCAGGATACTCTTGCTGAGCAGGAAACTTAATCAGCCAGGCTTCATTTTGATCAGAAGCTTGCGTCGAAAACTCAAAATTGACAGGATTTCGGTAAACCAATGCTTTGGATCTGGCACCTTGGGGGGAGCCACCCATGACCAGCAAATGTTGTAAAAAATTCGCCACCTTCTCCTTTGAGGACTTCTTGGACTTCCTGTGCCAATTGCGGCAGGGGAATATTCTCTGAAGTTTGCATCTCTGCGACACAGGGTTCAAAGGAGAGAGCACCCATTGCATGGGTGCTAATATAAGTTAGACGTTCCAAAGGGCTGATTCGTGCCGGATGCAGTCCAATTTTTCGAAAATATCGATCCATTAATAACATGCCCCAACCATCCGGCAAAGCATCATAGACTGGACCAGGTAATCCCATTTGATAAGTAGGAAAACCCTGTCTCAGTGGTAGACCTTTTAAAGGGAGTAAATAAGAAGAGAGCTGAACACCTCGCTGTATTGCTTCTGGACTATATTCAAAAGCAATAGTGGGTCTACCTGTGGTGGCTGTTGAACTAATCAGCGTTCCCCATAACCATGATTCGCCCCAACCATTGTAATAAACATTAAGACTGTTGAGCATTATCCCTTCCTCTTAATACGCTGGTGCTTACTTTGACTTTCATAGCGTAGAATATCTTTTACACTGTTAAGCTGAGGTTGAAACAGCTCCTGAAGTTTGTTTAATCGACCCAAGACCATTGCAATACGGACTAAATTTTCAACAGATACATTTCGTGCCGCTTCAAGATTCGAAACCGTATTCACGCCGACACCAGCGCGTGCTGCAACCTCAGCTTGAGACATCTCCAAAAAGAGTCGTTGCTTACGTAAACGCTCACCTAAAAGCGTCACGACTTCTTCGGGTTTAGTGAAATATAAATCCATTAAATTGGGTCTTAAACTTTAATAATTTAATTAAACCACAAAATAATGGAATTAATTTATAGCTATAGTGTGGTTGAGGAGGGCTTTGTTGCACAGCACTTCGGAAGGTAGGTTTGGTCCTTGGGTATCGGTTACAGAAATTCATCAGGATGTACTTTGACTGATTGTTGATAAGGAAATCACAGTATTTTCATTTTTCCTTTTTGGTCACATTACTTAGAAAGGGTTCTTCGAAAAGTAGTTCATATTTTAAAAATCTTATAAATATTGAGGATTTTTTCTTAAATGCTTTCAACATAGCATGCGGCGATATGTAACTCGTACGGGCTTAATCTGCCTTTTAGTGTAAATTTTTTGGGCATGAGAGGGGCAGAGGTGTGGGGGCAAGCAATTTATATCGTGGATACTTCTAAATCATTTATGTAATAGAATGAGCTAAGCATGGATTTAGGGTAATAACACTAAATCTAAAAAAATTGGAAGAATAATTTATTAAATTATTGTTTTTATGTGGTTGTTAGTGAAGTTATGAATAATAATAACTTTTTTCTTGATGAGTTTTATCTAAAAAATTGATCGGATAATTTCTTTAAATGTCATGTATCCATAAATTTGACAGTTTGAAGATATCGGTATGTGCATTTTTCACAAGGTTAAAGATTGACCATAAATGTGATAAACGGTAGGGGATCATTGAAAAATGAATGGATTTAAACACTACATGTATGCAGGAAAAAATATCGCTGCGGTTCTGCTGACAGGCTGTATTGAGCATTGAATGCAAATGATGTAGTGATTGTCTACATGCTATAAGACCAGCATGATGAAGAATGAAATGTAGTTGCCAATATCTAACCTGGGTTGAAAAGTATAGCGTTGTTATTTGGAGAAGTGAGGTGAGCCATCCTTCTCTTATTCACTTAAAATGATACTTACTCAACTGATCTCCACTCATGGGCTGGTTCCAATTAGACGGATAATAACTTCCATCCCCTATTTTTACTTACCACATTTCTTGCATTTAATCCCTTCTTTGGAGATGTGATTCAGCATCACCGTTGCCAATTGAATCAAATCAATGGCATTGTTCGTTGGTTCAAGAAAAGCAGAAGAGGCTGCTTTATTGCAAAAGAGAACATTCGGATCAAATGGATTGGATTACACAAAAGCCATAAAATAGCCATAGATCAATTCACTTGCATGTAATCTGTAACATCCATTCAGGTCATCAGACATTGATTAATCACTAAACACCATAAATTTATGTATAGGCGAACTTTTTTGAGACATATGTTGATAAAAATGCGGCAAGTTACATTGCTTAAAGGTCTATCTAAGTTAACGATCTATTCAATTCTGGATAAGTAATCTGCATATTACGATCCTAAATTACCCGAAGAGTATTAAGATTTTTAAGAATCGTGTTTGTTGGTTTATTTGGGAAATTAATCAGTGGATTGAAGCAAAGATGATGGCTCATTAAGGATTGTGGGCTCTGACTACTTAAATTTTAGGTATTTTGAATAAAGCATATTTCAAAAATCTGAATTAATGGATTTAAATTACCATAAAAACCTTCAATATTGGCTTGAATCCATTGTTGTTGAGAGTCAATGCGAGACCAATCAATACCATAACCACAATGAGCAATCAGATGCTCAAAGAAAATCCGTTGTGTACGTCCATTACCTTCACGGAATGGGTGTATGACATTAAGCTCACAATACAAGTCGGCAAGTTGAGGAATTAGTTGTTGCGGTGCTAAGCCTTGAAAGTACTTTTTTTTCTTGAATTGATTTAAGTAATTTATTGGTTTCAATTTCAATACGGGAAAAAATTACAAAAACGGGTGTCACCTTTGGAAATACGATTTGTCTTAACTTTCCTGCCCAGTCGTATAAGTCGCCAGAGAGCTGCGCATGAATTAATTTTTAAGTATTGTAAGTCGTAAGGTGGTTCAGCATATTCAATTAAGTTACTTGCCAATCCAGACAGTGCTAGTTCAGCTTGTTCTAAAATTTGTTCATCACGAATATTGAGTTTGTTCTTTAGGATATTTGTGCCAGGGTAACAATACAGGCTGTCACCCATTTCCCCATACATGTACCTGACTAACGTTTCGGGTTGCGAATACTTCTTATATTTTTGCAAGATTTCAGCTTTACTTTGTTGAGTTGTTTGAGCTGTCGTTGTAATGCCTTCAAGCTTTAGGCTGGCTTGATAGTTTTGCACACGTGTCGCTTGAATATATTTTTTTCTGTTCAGTGGTTCTGAGCAATTCGAAACTCCATTGATGCTACACGTGAAGTAAGTATAGCAGAGAATCTTTTTGATCAATGCTGCATACAAAGCATTTCAAAATGTAATACAACGGTATTGTTTCATGTAATAACAGAAAACTAAAAAAAAGTGGAAGAATTTTTAAAATTTAGGCGACCCATGATAAGTAAACCATATGTATTTGTTGATAATTGTAATTTTGAGAAAATTTAGTTGATAGATTAAATGTATTTTCATATAAAAAGATATGCTCATTTTTTATATCGATAAAAATGTTAAAATTTGACTACTTAGTAAAAAATATAGAGATATTTATGGGGCAATTTATCATGCCCTTTTGCTTTGAGCGACAAAATGTTCAATTTAAGATAGTAAAAATTAACTCAGAACTACTGAAAATCAAAAAGATTAAACAGAGTCAGAAAGTAGTAGTACAAGCAAAGTTCAAAATAATCTATGTGAAAATTTGGCAAAAAATATTGCTATTAATGCAAACGGAGCCATGCTTACGTGTACATTCTAATTATGTTGCAATCTTACAGTTGATACATAATCTTGATGATTTTATCGAAAAATCACAGCAACACTTATGCTTTGAGAGAAAAGCTCAGAAAGAGCTAGATGCTAAATTTTTTGCTAGATTTTTTAAGCTGACAAAAAGTCCAATCAAAGATCAACTTTTACAAAATTGTTCAGATCGTAATGAATTTAACCAATGCAATTTGATAAAAAATTAAGCGAAAGCGAATATGCCAAAGATTAAAACAGAAGAGCAATTCTTAGATTTAGCAGAAAAATTTAAACAAGATTATTGTCTATTACATGATGATGTTGTGAATACACAATTTGTCGATCTATCAGATGATTTACGTGAAAAAGCCCACGCTCTATATAAGGAAGCGCAACAGATATATGGCTATATATCTAGCTCTAGACAATTAGGTAAATATTATTTTCTAGCTTCTTTAAGTTATTTTGCATGTCCAGATACTAGTAATACACAAGAGCTGTCATCGCAACGTTATTTGATTCTACAAGCGAGTTTTTTAACATATCGGCAGTATCAAGAATTTGCAAAAATTGCTAAAGCTGAGAATAAGCAAAAACATGTTTGTGACCTCCTACGCTATGTCTCACGATATGTGCTGGATTCTAATAATGCTGAATTATTTCATGAATGTAGTAAGCTGCTAAATTGTTATGTCACGTACGAACGTAATTTGAAAAAAGAGGATCGTAATCAACTTTTTAATATTAAAAATTTCAAAAAAGTACAAGTCATAGAGTATTTATCGGCTCTATTAATAATTTTTAAAAGACTTGATGATCGTCGTGTTGTTCATCGTCAGCGTAAGTCAAAAAAAAGCAAAGTTTTGAAATGGCCAACTAAAATTGAACTCAAAAAATTTCGTGAAATAAAATCTGGTAAGTATGAAGATATCGGACATAACGCAAAGATCAGTTTTTATGATGCCTCTCTTCACAAAGATGAAGATGGTGAAATTGAGTTATTGGACATTGAAGTAGAATTATACTCAGAAGATGAAAAAACTAAAAATTTTAATCATTTAATTAGTGATTATACTGCGTATTACACGCGGCATCGCCAACGCCGTCATGTGCCATTTATTACAAATCCTCATTATTTAGCACCAGATGTACTGAAGCAAATTGTTTATGTGTTGAGAACTGAGTTAAATGCGGACTGGGATAATGCTGCAATCGCTGCCGCATGTTTATTGTCACTTTTGACTGGATTATCTCCCATAGCACTGATGGATTTTAACGAGCTCATACAAGATGGTGTTTTGATCCAGAATGGTTCAAGAAAACGACGGGAATATTTACTTAATTTAAATTTGAAAGTTACCGAGCAGAAAATTAAGAGTTTAAAGCCTGTGCGTTGGAATGAAGAGATGACTCACCAACTACATCTACCGGCGGCATGGTTTGACTACATAGAACAAGCATCGAATCCAAAGATCTCTTCAGGAGATATTAATTCCGAACTTAAGAAGTGGTTTGCTAATCAGTTTGTGGGTACTATCACCGTTGAAAAACTTCAGGCCCAATTATATTTTCATATATATTATGAAACCTATAATGAATATCTTACTCATGTGATTGCGAGGCGGGATATCAAGCATAATGTGCCAGGTATTTATTACGGAGGACTTCCCAAAGCTCAGCTTGATAGCAGCTATTTAGCTTTTTTAGAATCAGCACTTACACCACATTCTAAGGAACTTACAGAAGACACGGCTGAACTCAAAATATTACAACAACAATTCAAAGTGCAATCTGCATCTAAAGGGAGGGTAGGGAGTCAACTGGCACTTGAACCCAGTTTTGTGAAAGAGCAATTTGCTTTTTTACATAGACATTGCCAAGAAAATATTCAAAAAGATCAACATATCATTAATCAATTGAATGCATACGCGTGTTGGATGTGGCATGTTAGCTTGCTAAGCATGGCCAGACGGCCTAATAAAAATCTGTTGGGGAATTTGGAAGATTATTGTTTTGAGCTTAAAATTCTATATGTAAACGATAAAAAGAATAGCAAGGTAAGAAAGGATGGACGATTTATCCCGCTATCCGATTTCTTCTTAAAAGCACTGCAAAATTACACTGTATTTTTAAAACAAATAATTGAACTGTATAGCCCACTTTTAAAACAAGTATTTGCAAAGAAAAAAATTGCGCTCAATGACTTATTCGGAAAGGTCATTGATAGTAAAGATATCTTGCCGATAACTGTCAAAGAGTGGCAGAGCAGGAAAGTTAAGTTAATCCCTTTATCTCGAAACTGGGTAAATTTATATATGGAAGGAATCTTTCCAAAGAATATGTATTCGAATTGGTTACGTCATTTTGATATGAATTTTTTGATGTATGCAGAAGAAAAAGAAGAAAAAAAAACTGCTTTAGCATTCCATTTAATTCAGGCTCTTTATGGTCATGACCAACGTGACCGAGAGGCTTTTCATCCGTATTCTTCACTTATTCCGAATGTCTATGTACAGCAAGCCCGCCAGCAATTGCAAGATAATGTCAAATCTTTATCGATTAAACACTTAGAGCGAAAATAGTTGTATGCAAAAAATCAAAGAACTAATAAAACCACAACTAGACGGTCTATTTGTTGATATTCAGAAATTGGTGAAAAAGTCGCAAGAAAGACAGCCTTCTTTACCTGAAGTATTGACGCAAGACATGCAGCAAAAACTTGATCAGCAGATCGCCGAAAAATGGCATGACATTAAAGATAGTATTGATTGTTTGAGTCAAAAATTGAGCCGAGATGAACAATCTAAACTGATGCAATTTACTGAAGATGAATTTAATAAAAGAAGAAGGCAATTCAACCAGAATGTAGATAAAAAATCATACAGAATTAGGCTAAATCCACATACTAAACGGATCGTACTGCCTAGAAAAATTGAGAGTACGGAGTCACGGTTAAAACAAGGGCAGTTACATGCCCAGGTACTCAACGCTTTGAAAGCATATTGGAAAGATTCACTTGGATATTGGGATGACCCTAAATATTTGTGGGGGGATTTATGCTTAAGTTTTATATATATTTCAGGCTGTGCAGATGAACAGCATCTGGTTGCTATTCAGCAGCAATTGCAGGAGGCCGTTGAGCTTGGTACAGATCTGAATTGTTTTCGGTTATACCATTCGGACTACAAAAAAATCACTAATCCATTGTTACTACATTATCGTGTTGAAAACTCTCAATATGGCAACGATGTAGAACAGAGAAAGTTGTACCAATGGAAGCATGTTTTTTTTAACTCATATGCTCAGTTCATCTTGCAATATTTAAAAAAGTTGAAAGCTACTCATAAAGAATATCGTCTGCAACAATCAATTGAAGATTGTATTCTGGAAAGCTTGAGTCGCATGGGACGAAACAAAAGTTTGGGCTATCTGCAATATCAAATTAAACGCCGTGGATTTCGTGCATTTAATGATGTGCAAATGGTACTTGAATTTAATCCAAACCTTAGCCTAGATATATTTTTAAGTAATGTACTTCAGCAAGAGATTAATACTGTCGCCTTACGGCCATCCGAATTTAGATTGCTATGGAGTAATGAACGTAATCAAGTCATGGAACTAGAGAATAGCCCTATTCATTTTGAACAAGAGCAGTTACATCCTGAAGTTCTGACAGCTCAAAGCAAATTACAAACGATTCCGTATGAGTTGATGTTGTTTGATCAAAAGAAACGTAAAGGTCAAAAAGTTGAGCGCTTAGATAAAAAGAGGAATAAAGAAGAACGCACGCTACGTTTTTGGCAAGAAATCAGAAGGGTGTTAGAGGAGAAGATGCGTGATGCAAATACGGAAGAAAAGTCTTTAATTGAAGCCCAATTACGCTTAATTCACTGGTTAGTGCATTTAAAAAAAAGAGGGCTTCAATTATCAACTATTGAAAGCTACTTAGGATCATTTGCTAAAGAATTTATATTTGAAATTTGGCTTAATAAATTGGATTTAAAGCAACAATCCATTGATGATTATGAAGATTTATATCGACAGTTGTTGAAATATAGCAGTGAACGAGATGCACAAGCAACTCAACGTGAAGCTGTTAAAGGAAAAACCTCTCGTAAGATGCACCAAACAGCAGAATACCGTTTTGGTCGCCTAAAAGATTTTCATCAATTTTGTATAGATAATTTTAATGCACCAGAGGTATTGGTGTTACAGAATTCAAGTTTTAAACATTTACAAATTTGCAATGCACGCCTAGTAAGCCCTTTGTTATTTGGCAAGCTATTGGAAAAACTAGAACATTTAAGTCAAGAGCCAACGGCATCAGAGTGGGTCGATCATCTGAGTTGTTTAAAGCTGATGTATTTACTGAGTTATAGAACTGGACTCCGATTAAATGAAGTTCGTTGTCTTAAAATACAAGATATTATTTGCCCAGAGTTACTTTATAAAGAAAATACAGCTTTTAATAATATCACGCTTCATATTCAGAACAATTCATATCGCCGTCTGAAAACGCAAAGTGCAAATCGTCAAATACCATTGAAAATTGCCTTGTCAGAACATGAGTTTTTAGTAGTACAACATTACATACAACATCGTTATGAACAATATTTGTTTAATCAGCAGGATGATCTACTTTTTAGTGTTAATCATCGTGTATTAACTGATCAATGTATCAGCAAAATTACAGTAGAGTTGTTTAACCAAATATTAGGTATGCATCATGGCTTTAGTTTTCATACGTTGCGCCACAGTGCTGCTAACTATCTAGCAATAACTTTGCTGGGCTCAAAAGAAATGATTAAAACATATACAGATTGTCCTTGGGTAAAAGCAAAAAAGATGCGTGATTTATTGTTTGGTGTTAAAGCACGTGCTCATGAAGAGATTATTCAACATAAATGGCAGGTGCTTGCCTCTTGGATGGGGCATAGCAGTATTGAACAAACGGCTTCAAATTATCTTCATGTTTTGGATTTATTAGCAGTCGATCGAATTTACAATTCGCCGTGTATCATTTCAAAAAAAGTCCTAGAACAGTGTTTTGGTCCAGTGAATTCAAGTACAGAGTACATAAACTTAAATCGTTATACTCAGCAGCAGAAATGGTTTAACTCTTATCAGCAAACACAGCCAGTTATGA
This sequence comes from Acinetobacter sp. AOR43_HL, assembly GCF_027854635.1. NCBI lineage: Bacteria > Pseudomonadati > Pseudomonadota > Gammaproteobacteria > Moraxellales > Moraxellaceae > Acinetobacter > Acinetobacter sp. AOR43_HL. Next base: position 3,389 of record NZ_JAKTHX010000039.1, on the reverse strand, counting down.
TTGCTGGTCGACAAGAAAAGAAGTTTAGTATCGAGAAGAGTACTCTGACGCCTTTTCAACGTTTGATAAGTTTAAGAGATGGCCGTTCAAGCGAAGATATTCAAGCACAAGAATGGATGCAGCGATGTCAATTTATGAGCACTAAATGGATGGACCCCAAAAATTTTAATTTAAAAACGAAATATGTTAGTAATAAAAATTTAGATGGGGGTTGGTTTGATGAGCTTTACGACAAAGCTAAGAAACTGAAACGTTCTGATGAAATAATTCCTCTCCTTGATTTGCATAACCAACATGATAAGGGGAAAGATATACCTAAAGAGTTGAACGTGGTCAATGCACTTAAGGTATTATTATTATTTGGAAAATTACGTAAAAACTTTCTACATTTTCAATGCATAAAGAAAGATGATGAGCAACAAATTGCTAATTTTATTGCTGGTATAGAGCCAATTATTGGAGATCACCTAAATTTAGACAAACAGAATTATCCAGTCAATCTGGAAGTGCTTGAGAGAACAGTTAAATTTAGTTTTCAAAGAGTTGTTGGCCATAATAAAAAAAATGTTACTCTACTGGTTATATTTAATTTAATGTTAAAAATCATGCAAGAAGATGAACTTTGGTTAAAATAGCCTAAGCAGCTTAAAAAGGGGAATTTAAAAGTTTTAGCATCACAGTTTGATTACTGGATTTTAAACAATAGTGTGAAGATTAGCGCTTTGGTAAATCGATGAGCTAAAGTGTTGTAGTCCAAACTCGATCTGACAGTTACCCATTTTTGAGCTGTTGATTAATTTATCAAAAAAAATCAAGCCACCCACGGGTGGTTTTTTATTGCGACATTTCACCAGTAACTAACTTTCTTAATGTGAATCATGCTAAGGCAGCGAATGAAGGGAAGCCGTTAGTTGTATTGATCGCACCACAAGAGAAAGATCGTTCGAAGGCTCAAAACCGTTTGTACTGGATGTGGCTTAATCAATGGGCTAAACGTCAAGGTAAAGATAAAGATTACGAGCATCTGTTCTTTAAGAAAAACTTCTTAGCAAAAATCTATGATTGCGATGACGTTGGCCAATACAAGAAAACATTCAAGGCTGTAAGAGAGTTGAAAGATTCTAAGCATCCTCTCTACCAAGATGTAGCAAGTGGCCTATGTGAGCTAATGAGCACTACAGACGCAAGTACAGTTCAATTAACCGAATACTTAAACGACATTCATGCTTTCTGTAATAAAAACGGGTGTTATTTGGAAACGCCTGATGATCTTAAGTAGGTGCTTGAATAGTTGCTGATTTCATATTATTAATGTCTCTCACTTTATAAAATGAGAAACTAACAAATGGTAATGAATAATATTGAATATGATGCGGTGGTTGAAAGTGCGAAAATCAAAGCGAAAAGCGATATAACAGTAGCGGTTTTAAATAATGCAGCAAGTACTGGTTTAGTTGCAATTAATGATGCAAGTAAAGAAAAGCTTATAGAGTTTATCAAAAAACTGCATGATCAGATTGATGAATAATATGAACCGCCCTTAAAGCGGTTTTTTATTGCTAGTAGAATATTTAAGGTACCTTTTCTAATAGGCACATACTATTAAAGTGTTTTTTATTTATTTTTTAGATTGAAAAGATTGCTATTTGAGTAATTTAAATATAAAAATCTTTATTGATTGAGCGTAGTTGTTATACAGGATATTTATAAGGATTTTAAAATGACAATTATCACATTGCTTGATGTTGAGACGAAGAAGAAGGTGATAGTTCGTTCCGTAATAGACCCAATAGCAAGAATAGACAAAAAAGGGAATATACAAATTATTCAAATTCATAAATGGCTATATGATGAATCTGGAGATTTCGTTGATGAAGACTTATATGAGGCACTCAACAATGGAGAAGTTGGAATATACATAACTTTGCAGTATATGATCATTAATATTGAAAATTAATTATTTTTTATTTTTAGTCAGTTTGAGTTCTTACTCTCTAGAGCCTAATGGTTACTACACATAAGACCTTATTAAGTATTACCTATTGATGGGCACATATTCTTTATAAGTCTTGATAAGTAAAAAAATTATATAGACTAAAAATAAAACCATTTAAAAAAAGAAATCTTTATCTATTTAAATATGAATATTTGATATTTTTAATTCAATCCCTATTGCTAGTGCTTAAATATTATGCCAATATGAAGTTGGAAATATTTCCGAATAGATATTTCCTATTTCATGTTTAAGCGTTTTTTTCGCTAAGTCCATTTCTGAATAAAAATAGGAAGTGGGCTTTTTTATTTTTAATTATTTCTGTATTATCAGTGTGTTGCTTTAAGTAACACTAAACCTTATTGATCAGCGCAAATATCAAAAAAGGGGGAGCTTGCCTACTAGGCAAGCTTTTTAAATTGATAATTTAAACACAATAATCCATTTTAAAGCTCAATAGAAAAATCAAACTTCCATAGCTTTTATTCGTACTAATTTATTGAATATAATCGTTTTTATAATTTTTAAAATTTCCTTAAACTAAAAATGGAAAATTTCTTGTTGCAACATTGTTATAATAGGACTACCTTAAGAAAAATACTTTATAAAAATGAGGAGCTGCTGAAATGCCACAGTGTCTCATGTTTGCGGAAAATATTTATAACAAAATTAAAGATGAGGAATTGTTTTCACATGACTGTATTGAAAATATGAACTTACTTATGACATGTATACGCAGAGAAATTGAGGGAACAGAATTTAAATTAAAATATAATTTTATTGATTTTGTTGAATTGTTTAGTAAACACTTAGATGAATGTAAAGTAAAAATAGATGTGAGTTTGATTCCTCCTCATAATTCAGAAGGTGAGTATATTTTATGGTTAGCTGGATTTATCGAAAAAATCACAGAAGGTGGACCTAAACCACCTCCGCCTATAAAGAAATTTATTCCAGAGTATATGGGCTTGAAATCTGAATTAGATTTTTTACCTTTAAATGAGGAAAAAATTCAAACCGAAGGTAAAGAAATTACGGATTACTTTAATTCAAAGCTTTATAAGGCAACTTTTAAGAAGTAATACTATATTGCCTGTGAGTTTAGCCACCGCCTTAGGGCGGTTTTTTTATGGGTGAGAATAATGGATTCTACAGAATACTTTTGGCTTACTCGGAAAAAAGAACCTAAAACCAAGCCTAAATCCAGACCGCTACCTAAAGCTACTCAAAAGTACTTAGAGGCAGAGGAAGAATTTACTGAAGCTTTAGACAATCTGGAAATTAAATACGAAAAGAAATTCCAGTTTAAATCAACAAAGCATTGGCGTTTTGATTTTCATTTAATTGAACATCGTATTTTAGTTGAAATTGCTGGCGGTCCCTGGTCAGGTGGACG
>NZ_JAKTHX010000038.1:0-7487 GCF_027854635.1 Acinetobacter sp. AOR43_HL | reverse complement strand
AAAATTTCTCGCACTGAGTTTATCCCCCAATAATTTGATGCAATGCATCTTGGTTTCAACCAAACTTCGCCGATGATAGCCTGACCATTTCTTCCAAATAGTTCTTCCTAAACGTTTAACTGTTCGAAGCAACTCATTGCGTTCTAGCGAGCTCATCTTTTTATCTTTCCATGGCTTCGCATTTTTTCTTGGTGGAATCACTGCATGTGCTTGCCGATCCGCAATGACCTGTCGGCACTGTTTGGTATCATAAGCTCCATCGGTATAGACGGAGTCAACTCTCTCATCTTGTGGAATCTGATCGAGTAAATCACCAAGTACCTGTGAATCACTCACATTGTTGGTTGTGAGCTGAACAGCGCGTATTTGTAAGGTTTTAGCATCTATACCCATATGTAATTTACGCCATTGGCGACGATATTCAGGCTGATGTTTTTTACGCTTCCATTCACCCTCATTTGTGGACGCAATAAAGCAATTTGACCTTCTGCCTCAACTTGATCGTCACCTAGAGTAAAAACTCCTTTAACGGTATTTTCTTGATTGAAATTACGATCAATAAAATCTTTATTATAGACTAGAGTTTTTATTGGTTCTTCACCAAGCCATTGAAGTAAACAATGTGTGTAGCCTAATGGTTGATCTATAATTCTACAATTGTAGTTTTTCCAGACCCATTTGCCCCAAATATAAAATTTATCTGCTTTAAACCATCTAATTGTGTTGGTACACTATAAGTAGCAACATTATTTATATAGACTCCAGTAAGCATAGCTTTCCCTATTTTTAATTTGCACGATTTAAAATTTATTTTTTTAGATTATATAGTTACATACAAATATCATCTACTAATTTTAGAAATATATAATAGCCCCATAATAAATAACGGTCGTTTTCTTACATTCGGAACAATATTCTAAAGTGATTTAATTTTTGCCATCCAGTATAAGGTCTTAGATATGAGTCGATTAACTTTTATAAACGGTGCGATTGTTTCTGCGTCTGATGTTCGCAAATCTTGGAGCAAAATTGTTCAATGTGTCAAAGAAAGTCATAAACCTGTTTTTGTTTATACGAAGAATACGCCCGAAGCTGTTGTTCTGAGTTTTGAAGAATTTCAAAACATGCAGGAAATTGTTGAAGCCGTCCGGCGTGAACAGCTAGGACAACAAATGGTTTATGATCTTTTGGATATTAATCAGCTCACTGGTCAACCGATCAAACACATGCTTTTGAACCACAAAGGTGTATTTGAAGAAGTAAATGGACAAGAAAAATAGCTTTTGAGGATATTAGCGGATTCGAGATTAGAGACAAGCTGATTTAAAAGTCATCTTATATTTATATTCGTTGCACAATGAGCTTTGATTTTCGTGAAATAATAGGAAGTGAAAACATTTTCGTAAGTTAACTAGCCCTGATGACATAGAGTTGACTAAGTTTATTGAAAATTACAAAGAACGCTTGGATGTCTATAGAACTATATTAAATAATGCACTGGGTAAAGTAATAGACTCACCCCCGGCGCAAACTTAGGAGAATCTCACACATTACCAATGAGTAAAGGACTATTTGAGTTGCGCTTAAAATCTCAAGAAGGTATTGCTCGTGTTATGTATTGCACACTAGTCGGTAAACGCATTGTAATGCTCCATAGTTTTGTTAAGAAAACCCAAAAAACACCTAAGCAAGATCTAAACCTAGCACTTGACCGCATGAAAGAGGTGAAAAATGCGAACACATGAAGAAATGAAAGCACTTGCATTATCTCGTTCAGCAGTGCGTACCGAATACGAACGAATTGAACGTGAAGAAATGCCCTTGCTCGATATGGTACTTACTGCACTTCGAGAGGCAGGTCTATCCCAAGCGCAAATCGCGGAACGCATGGGAACAAATGTACCTGCCGTTTCACGGCTAGAAAAAGCATTGATCACAGGCAAACCATCACCATCTATTGCCACATTGCAAAAATATGCTGCGGCAATTGGTAAACATGTTGAAGTGCGTTTTGTCTAAATAAAAAAGCACCCTAGGGTGCTTTTTACCAATTCACTAATCAATCAACTTTACACATTTAGCAACAACATCCTGTGCCTATAGACCCTTATCTTTGAAATTACTGTTATACGCACGATCAATATCTCTTAAGCCTTCTTGAATTTCTGCCTTTGATGCATTTTTGTCTGTTAGTATTTCATTCCTTAAGCTTTCCTTGGAAACCCCTTTAAGCCTTGCATCCATTATAAGAGACTGATTATATGCATCCTTTACACACTCATTGCGCTATTTTAAAGATAATTTATTTGGAGTGCAGTGTGCTTCCCAAATTATTGCAAATTGAATAACCACCGTAGCTATTCTTAGAATTTACCTCTCCGCAATATCCTTTTATATTTTGGAATTGGGCTGAATCAGAATCTTTTAAGGTGCTTAAGATAGCTTCTTTTGACTCTTTTTCCACCTTTGAGCAACCATTAATCCCTACCAAACCAAGAACTAAGCTTAAAAAAATAATCTTTTTCATATAATATCAACACCTTAAAATTAGCTAATAATCCTGTTATGGCCAAATTCATCTTCACTATTATCAAATTGCTCCACGAGCACCAAAAGCTTTAAATCTTTTCGCCCACCAATGCTGTTTTCCTTCCAGTTAATGATTGAAAGCGCCTCATAAAGCGCAAAGTAAGGAACCCCATTGGAATCAACATCCACTAGCAAACCACAACGACCAAATACTAGAAGTTCAAGACAAATTCTAATGAAGAGCTGTTTAAGGCCAAATCCATCATTGGTTGCATTCTCTATTAAACCCTTTAACAGAGAACTCTCAATTACGATGTTAGGTTCCAGCTTTGAAAATAAACCAATCATCGTGCGTAATGAATCCTGAACCCATAATGGATACTGAGCGCGACTTAGATAGGCTTTATAAATCTCTCCAGTCGTATCTCCTTGCTTTTCAGCCTCAATCATTCCGGCCGATTTAGCTAGGTATTTAGTTTGTGCATGTTTAATTTGCTCTTCACCTGCTACGGCGTCACGCATAACCAACCAGCTTTTTTGTGCAGCAATATACTGCGGATGTTTATCAGTAACTGCCATAAAAACACCAATAAAAAATCACCTGTAAAGGTGCATTGTTTAAGACATCCCGCGAATTCTTCGAACTCCAACAGATTTCTTGTCGATCGGGAATAAATAAGCGATTGGATATGTACCTGCATCATTCATATGGTCAAAACCGGCACTCTTATCCGGCTGTCCATAATCATCATAGATTCGTCGCTCTAGGCATTTAGCAAAGTGAGGACATTTATCTACATTTACGAATAATCTGCGCTCAGATAATGTATTGCAGAGCATACCGTTCATTGAGTTAATACGATCTTTTACTGCTGGATTTCGACTATTCACATGAACTTTAAAACCTGCCTTTCTTAATAAAGCCAGATCTGTCTCACTAGCATTACTCGACTTTCGATTCTCACCTGAAGCATCGGGATAAACTGCAACCTCGTGATTAGGATATCGCTCTTGGATAGCCTCAATCATTGCTGGAGTATCGAATAGATTAAAGAACTCATCTACCGCATGCATATGCTCACCACGGCGAACATATACCACAGCAGCCATTTTAGTTACGTTGAAGTCCATTCCCACATGAAGAACATCATTAACCTTAACTGTTTCACTTGATGCACTTAGCAACCGGTTAAAACAATAGTAGATGACACCTTGATAGCTCTCAAAGCTTGCTTCATGTTCCTGACTAAATGTCTTAGGATCCATTTTGCGTTTAGCAACAATGATTTCAAACTCAGGAATATTTCCACCTTGTAATGAAGTGTAAGAAAAGCTTTTACAGTCTGGTTCATGCCCTGGCTGACCATCCATGAATGTGTCATAACAATGGTTAAAGCCTTTAGGCATACCAATTCTTAAAACATGGCCACCAACTCGCTGTTCGCCGTTCACCATATACTTACAGGTAGAAAGCATCGGGCGAAGCACTTCTTCCCATGCAGCCCATTTACAGTCGGCCCATTCATCAATAATTAAGAAAAATAAACCAGATCCACGAAGGTCATCATAGTTATCTAGACCAACGACACGGATAATATGGCCACTTCTTAAAGTAATTGAACATTCAGTTTCATTAGGCTTACCAGCTCGCCAAGATGCTGGAATAGCTTGTTTTAGTCGCTTCCAGAAAACCCGTTTTGCTTGCTTAAAGGTAGGCGCTGCATACCAGATTTCATCCTCTACCGAAACATTCCATTTAGCCGCTAGTCTTGCGGCTCTTCGCATTTCCGCTTTGGCCAAGAATGTTTTACCGAAACGTCGGCCACAAACAGCATCACGTAATCGGGCTTCTTTTTGCCAGCCCCACAAATAAATATTGGCTTGCTTAGGCGTTAATTGAACTGAACCTTCTGGAGGATTAAAGCATTGGCTCATTTGGTATCTCCTCATCAGGATTCAGCACAAGCTTGTAATCCTCTTCAGGTGGATTTACCTCACGTTGTAACTTCAGAAGTTCAAGTTTTTTAATCTCAAGTTCTACTTCAGCTTTAGTTTGGTTCGCTTCAGAATTACCACCTTTATTATTTTGTTCCCCCTTCTTCTCATAAAACCCTTTCATGATCTTTTGTATTTGGTCCACGATCTTAATTGTCATGGTCACATTGTTTTTTTAGTCCAAAGCAAATCACTTAAAATCTTCAACTGAACAATGTCATTTGCTCCACTGATTTTATTTAGTGGCTGACTCAAATACTCTTCCCGTGTATTTTCGAAAATTTCTTTGAGTTCCTTACTTAAATCTCTCCCAGCAAACTTTGTAGGGTTATATGACTCTACCTGCTGTCTCGAAACATCAATGTCAAATTCCTCCTTGACGAGACTTACTGTTTCTTGAGGGGTGTTAAACACAGCAAGCGATTGTACAATAAAGAGTTTCTGCTTTTTGTTTAATGTCGCCATTTCTCTCTATCCGTCAAGGTACGTCAAGGAAACATGGCAAAAAAAATGAGCCAAAAGGCTCAGGTAATTACACAGTTTCCACAGCATTTAGAAATATCTAAATCAGAAACAAACGGCGGGTTTTTAGCGACTTCAACAAGCCGCTTAACACTGTCATTAGCTCCCCAGCGCTTAACAACACCGATGAACTCTTCCACATCGTGGCCAGCTAAATAGTGCTTTGGTAAGCCAGTATGATCGCTGTAAATAATCTCACCGTCCGAATCTCGCTCTACACCAATGTGATAGAGCTCATGTTCAAACAAAGCACAAAACTCGTTATCGTTTGCCTTTTCACAAAAGCTTGCATCGATAGTGATTAAGTAAATTGGAACAAAACCGAACCAATCACGCATTTGCTGCTCTTGACGGGCTTTCTTCCAGCCGCCTTGTTGAAACATAACCTTTTCACATTGGCCGAGCACCATGCGCTTAGTTCTCGTATAAGCAGTAGAAGCCCATGCAGAAGCCAAAAACCCCTCATTGTCATGAAGCATCTCAGCGATATGGTCATGATCTGGATTATGTAAAGGTCCACCAAGTGTAAGAAAATTAGCAACTACCCAATTTTTTAAATCAGACGCAGGTACTATGCGAATCGCTTCCTCTTCATCTGCTTGGTCAATAAAATCAGTTGGAGGAAATGGTGTGATCTGATCCATTAAATATTTGCCTCTTTAAATTTTTTAGCCATTCACTAGCGTATTCAGTCCGTAACTGCAAAGGTCCAGACTCATCAATGCAGCATCTTGAAGCTGTCTCTATGCGAACTACGGTGTAGCCCATCTCTTCAGCCACATCGTAACGATCAAGACTACAAGCTTTATTTTTAAGTTTGCCCTTTCGTCCACCTGACCAGGGACCGCCAGCAATTTCAACTAAAATACGATGTTCAATTAAATGAAAATCAAAACGCCAATGCTTTGTTGATTTAAACTGGAATTTCTTTTCGTATTTAATTTCCAGATTGTCTAAAGCTTCAGTAAATTCTTCCTCTGCCTCTAAGTACTTTTGAGTAGCTTTAGGTAGCGGTCTGGATTTAGGCTTGGTTTTAGGTTCTTTTTTCCGAGTAAGCCAAAAGTATTCTGTAGAATCCATTATTCTCACCCATAAAAAAACCGCCCTAAGGCGGTGGCTAAACTCACAGGCAATATAGTATTACTTCTTAAAAGTTGCCTTATAAAGCTTTGAATTAAAGTAATCCGTAATTTCTTTACCTTCGGTTTGAATTTTTTCCTCATTTAAAGGTAAAAAATCTAATTCAGATTTCAAGCCCATATACTCTGGAATAAATTTCTTTATAGGCGGAGGTGGTTTAGGTCCACCTTCTGTGATTTTTTCGATAAATCCAGCTAACCATAAAATATACTCACCTTCTGAATTATGAGGAGGAATCAAACTCACATCTATTTTTACTTTACATTCATCTAAGTGTTTACTAAACAATTCAACAAAATCAATAAAATTATATTTTAATTTAAATTCTGTTCCCTCAATTTCTCTGCGTATACATGTCATAAGTAAGTTCATATTTTCAATACAGTCATGTGAAAACAATTCCTCATCTTTAATTTTGTTATAAATATTTTCCGCAAACATGAGACACTGTGGCATTTCAGCAGCTCCTCATTTTTATAAAGTATTTTTCTTAAGGTAGTCCTATTATAACAATGTTGCAACAAGAAATTTTCCATTTTTAGTTTAAGGAAATTTTAAAAATTATAAAAACGATTATATTCAATAAATTAGTACGAATAAAAGCTATGGAAGTTTGATTTTTCTATTGAGCTTTAAAATGGATTATTGTGTTTAAATTATCAATTTAAAAAGCTTGCCTAGTAGGCAAGCTCCCCCTTTTTTGATATTTGCGCTGATCAATAAGGTTTAGTGTTACTTAAAGCAACACACTGATAATACAGAAATAATTAAAAATAAAAAAGCCCACTTCCTATTTTTATTCAGAAATGGACTTAGCGAAAAAAACGCTTAAACATGAAATAGGAAATATCTATTCGGAAATATTTCCAACTTCATATTGGCATAATATTTAAGCACTAGCAATAGGGATTGAATTAAAAATATCAAATATTCATATTTAAATAGATAAAGATTTCTTTTTTTAAATGGTTTTATTTTTAGTCTATATAATTTTTTTACTTATCAAGACTTATAAAGAATATGTGCCCATCAATAGGTAATACTTAATAAGGTCTTATGTGTAGTAACCATTAGGCTCTAGAGAGTAAGAACTCAAACTGACTAAAAATAAAAAATAATTAATTTTCAATATTAATGATCATATACTGCAAAGTTATGTATATTCCAACTTCTCCATTGTTGAGTGCCTCATATAAGTCTTCATCAACGAAATCTCCAGATTCATCATATAGCCATTTATGAATTTGAATAATTTGTATATTCCCTTTTTTGTCTATTCTTGCTATTGGGTCTATTACGGA